>CAKZIH010000244.1 GCA_936931335.1 uncultured Nostocoides sp.
CACCGACGCGCCGCCCCAGGTCACACCACCGCTACACCCTCATCTGTGAAGAGCCGTATATGGGTAAGGAGGTGGCGCCGTGCGGGAGCCCGATGGCCTGCGGGAGTTCATCGAGGCGCGTTCGTCCGCGCTCGTGCGCTCCGCCGTGCTGCTGACCGGCGACGAAGACATGGCTCGCGATCTGGTGCAGGAGACGTTCGTGCGGGTGTGGCCGCACTGGGAGCGGGTCCGGTATGAGCAGCCAGAGGCGTATGTCCGCCGGGCGATGCTTCACCTGCAGCAGAGCCGGTGGCGCCGGCGCTGGCTGGGTGAGGTCCCGACGCAGGACCTGCCCGAGCTACCCACGAACGATCCTGCTCCGGGTGTCGATGAGCGGCTCGCGCTCACCGCGGCCCTCCAGCGGCTTCCCGTCGGTCAACGTCAGGTCGTCGTGCTGCGCTATATGAGGACCGCTCGGTCGACGAGGTGGCGCGCCTCCTCGACCTGAGCACCGGCACCGTGAAGAGCCAGGCCGCTCGCGGCCTGGTGAAGCTGCGCGAGATCGTCGGCGCGGCCGACGGAACGGAGATGGCCCGATGACCGAGGACCTGGAGCAGATGCTGTCGCGCCTCGGCGACGACGATGACCCGCCCGCGCTGCGGGGCGTGGACGTGAATGCGGTCGCACGGCGAGTGGCAGCGCGCCGCCGGCGCCGCACCTCCGCGGTTGCCGCGACCCTCGGTCTGATCGTGGCGGTCCCGGTCGGCTGGGTCGCGGTGCGCGGTGCCGACGGGCCGCATACGGCACCGGTAGCGCCGGCAGCGCCCACGGCACCGACGCCCACAACGTCGGCGGCACCGACTGCGTCCACGGCATCGACAACTCCGACCGCCCTGGCAGCCGAGTGCCCAGCCTTGACCACCCCCGGGGAGGCACCACCGGCGCCGCCTCGCGATCTCGAACTGAACGGTCGGCTGGTGCCGGCCCAGGCCCCGACGTCGATCACGCTCTGCCGCTACGACTACGCGGCCGGGGATGCGGCTCGCGAACTGACCGGGACGCAGGTCATCGGCGGTGATCTCGGCCGACTCGTGGGCGATCTGCGGGAGGTCGCGGTGGTGAGCGACGACCGGCCCCCGGATTGCTATCCGCCGGCGGCAACGACGCCATACCGGCTACGACTCACCTATCCGGAGGGGACGGTGTGGGTCAGCGCAATGGCGAGCACCGAGGGCTGTGCATACCCGATGGAGACGACGAGCAATGGTGAGCGGACCTTCGCCCACCTCGGCAACGACCTGGAGAAGGCCTACTCGACTCGGGGGTGGACCGGTTTCAGCAACGAGCCGTGCGCGGCCCCGGTCTGGCGGAGGGGGACTGCGCAGCAGCTGGTGCCGGACGGCGTCACGTCGGCCACCGTCTGCTCCATGACCAGCCCGGGGCCGCCGTATCGAACTCGGACCGTGGCGCCGAACGAGCTCCCGACCCTGGTGCGCGCCCTGTCCGCGATGCCGTCGACGCTGGCGCGGTATGCCGGGCAGGATCCGTCGGCGGCGTGCGGCGGGACCGGTGGGACGATGGCGCCGACGCAAGTCGTGGTCCTGGACTATGCGCGCGGACCCGCCGTGGCTGTGCGCCTCTTCCCCACCTGCGAACCCGAGGCGAGCAACGGCCCCCGCCAGGCGACCCTGACTTCGCAGGTGCGCACGTTGCTCAACCTGAGGTGACCGAGGCAGCGGCCCGCCGCAGCAACCACCGGTGCTGTAACGCCAGAGTCAGACGACCGTTCCGGGGCGCTTGAGCCAACTCTCGAACGGGTCTCCGTCGGGCCCCTCGTCCTGCGTCCATTCCGCGGCCTGATCCTCGAGCCCGAGCGCCTCCAGTCCGGTGTGCGCCGGCGTGACGTCCCACCGCTCCTGCAGCCACTGCCGGTATGGATCCAGTGGAGCGCTATCGCCCTCGGGCGCCTCGTCCCACTCGGAGTTCCAGCAGGGCTCCTCCTATCCGACCGCGAACAATCGGAGCACGGACAGCGCCGACGGGAGGACGGCGTAGAGCACCGACCCCGACCCGGAGCCGTGGTGCACGATGCGTTGGTTCCCGTCGTCATCGAGCCAGAGGCACACGCTTGAGCCGTCGGCGCCGGTGCTTGCGACATACCAGAGGCGATCCGGATCGGCGAGGTAACCCTCCCAGCCGGTGCGCTCGGGGTCGTTGATCGTGACCTCGCAGCGGTGGTCACCGTCTGGATCCGCGAGGTAGCCGCATCCCTCGCGCACGAACCCCATTCGCGTGCACCACTCGCCAAGCTCCAGGAATTCGGCCGGCATCTCGAAGTGGTCGGGCATACCCGAGGTGAGGTCGAGCGATGAGGTCGTCATACCGAGATCAGTCGACCTCGACGCAGCGCAAACACCCAAAGAAGTGTATGACCAGGTCTCCGTCAGGGCGGGGGTGAGGGACGGCATACTGGCTCGATGGCGAGCTATACGGTCAACAAGAAGGCCGTCGCGCACTGCCGCGAGTTGATCCGCGCCCGCAAATGGGACCTGGATTCCACCTGGAATGAGGTCCAGCCCGACGCCGACGCACAGAACGCCTTCCTCGACAAGCACGACTGGGAGAGCTACGCGCAGTGGCACCTCGGGCTCACCGAGGGTGCCAATGATGAGACCAAGGCACGCCATGCCTTCGGTTACGGCGATTTCATCAAGGTGCACCGTTCCGCGTTGATCGCGAGCGTCTTCCGCGCCGCGGAGTGGCATCACAAGTCGGTGGAGCTCGCCGCTCACAAGCTCTTGCAGGAGTTGGACAAGGCCGCCGGCATCGGCGATGACGACGACTCGCACTGAACCCGACGAGACAATCCGCCCGGATGCGGGCTCCGCCAGGCGGACAGTGCTGTGGGGCACCGCCACGGGGCGCGACCAGAACGGCCGCGCCCCAGGCGAGGCGGTCAGCAGGTGGCGGCGACCAGCGACAGCGCGGCGGCACTGACGTCATAGGGCACCGGGTTGCTGTGTCCGACCGGGTAATACCGGCCGGAGATCCCCAGGCTGAACTGCCGGCTGCCATCGGCCGAGCTGAACGACAGGCTCAGGGTCCCGAAGGACAGTCCGTCGTGACCGTAGAGATAGGAACCCGCCCGGCACGCGTCCTTGATCCGGTACATGCCTAGCCCATAGCCGACGCTCGCCGTGCGGGGCCGGCGCATCTGCGCCAGCGTGCTCTTGCGGACCAGCACCCCGGAGTTGAGAGCCTCGGCGAAGTTCACCATGTCCCGCGACGTGGAGATCGCGGCGCCGGCCGCCGAGAACACCTCGGGGTTGAAGTTCGCCAGCGAGTACCAGCGCTGCGGCGTCTTGGCGGCGTCGAGGAGCATCCCGACGGGCACCCCGGGCCGGGTCGGGAACGAGGAGTTGGTCATGCCGGCGGGCTTGAACACCCGCTGCTCCAGGAGCGTCGACAGGGACTTGCCGGTAACCCGCTGCAGCAACTGGCCGAGGACGACATAGCCGGCGTTGGAGTAGCTATAGGAGGTGCCCGGGGGGAAGAGCCAGCGCACGGAGAGCGCCCCAGCGATGATCTCCCGGTCGGAGTAGTCCTCGCCCGCCACCCGGAAGTACTCGTCCCAGGTGAACGGCCCGTTCATCTTGGCGACCATGGCCTCGAGCACCCCATCGGGCATACCGGAACGGTGGCTGAGCAGCTGCTCGATGGTCACCCCGCCGTGTCCCGGGACCAGCCCGGGCGCGATCTCGCCGATGGTGTCGTCCAGATGCCAGGCACCCTTCTCGACCTGCTGCATGACCAGGGTGGCCACCATGGTCTTGGTGTTGCTCGCCGCCCGGAACTTGGCGTTCGGACTCACCGGCAGGTCGGTCCAGACGCGGCGGTCCCCAGCGGACCACCGCTGCTCGCGTGATCCCTTCTCAATGGCCGCGACGACCCCCACCGCGCCATCGGCGACGAGCTTGTTGAGCGCAGCCTGCGGTGTCGGAACGCTTGCTCCCGCAAGGCTTTGCGGCAGCGACACCCCGGGCGGGGTGAGGGAGAGCGACTCCGGAGCGGGCGCTGGTTGCGGTGCCGCGCTGGCGGTGGCGACCCCGGCGGAGGTCACGGTCACGGCGAGCGCGGCGGCGCATACCCGGACGACGGAATTGACGGTCATGACGATCTGTCCCCTTCAGATTGTGTGACGGTGTCTGCACACTCTCATGTCCGCCAGGGACTCGCCCGGGCACTGGCCGAGGATGCTCAGGTCATCAATGCGGTGGACAGGTCGTGCTCGGCAATGGGAAGACCCTTTTCGGCGGCGAATGCGCTCCGCCCAGCCCACCACCCTTCATGCGACCGCCTAGCATGGGCGCTCGCACCGCCCTTGGGTCGGCGGTCAATGCGAGGTCGTTTGAGGGGGGGTTCGATGCGTGCAGCCTGGCGCGCCGTCTTGGCGACGCTGTTGGGTATGGGTTGGGTCCTCGGATTCGGGGTCGGCCCGGCCGCCGCCGAGAGCGGCGACGTCATCACCGATTACCAGATCGGATATGACATCCAGCGCGACGGCACGGTGCGGGTGACCGAGGACATCGACTACCGATTCGCCCAGACCGGCCGGCACGGGATCTTCCGCACTCTTGTGCTGCAGCAACGCGATGGCAGCGACTCCGCCCACGACGTGGTCTATGGGATCAGCGGTCTGCAGGTGTCCTCCCCCGACGCCCCGGCGCAGTTCACCAGGTCCTTCACCCGCCACAACGGAGTGCGTTATCTGACCGTGCAGATCGGCGACCCGGAGCGCGTCCTCACCGGAGACCAGGCGTCATACCGGATCAGCTACCTCCTCACCGGAGCCCTGCGGACGGTCGACGGCATACCCGAGTTGTATTGGAACGCAACGGGTCTGGATTGGGACGCCGACATCCGGCACACGCAGGTGCGGGTGACGGCGCCCGAAGGCGTCGGCGCGCTGAGCTGTTACTGGGGCAAAGCCGGCTCCACCTCGCCCTGTCAAACCCGCACCAAGACGGGAGTCGGCATCTTCGAGCAGGGGCCGATGAGTTCAAGGCAAGGCGTCACGATCTCCGCGCAGCTCCCCGTCGGGTCGGTCACCAATGCGACGCCCACCCTGGTGCGGCACCGGACCATCTGGGATCGCGCGCACGTCGGCCCGAAGACCCTCGTCCCGGCGGGTGGGGCCGCGCTGTTGTCCGTGCTCGTGGCCGGGTGGACGTGGCGACGCTCCCGCGACAAACGGTATGTCGGCCTCGCCCCCGGCATCGCCGACCGGTCGGCACCGATCGCCGTCGACACCCTGGACGAGGACCAGATCCCGGTCCAGTTCGCCCCGCCGCCGCTGCCGCCGGAGTTGGCCGGCCAGGTCCTGCGTCGTCTCCCCACATCGCGGATGGTTGCCGCGGTGATCACGGATCTGGCGCATGCCGGGGCGATCGATATCCATGCCAGCGCCCGGAGTGGGGCCTCCACCAAGAAGGGGATATCCCGAGTCGCCATCCTGCGTAGCCGATCGGCGGCGGCAACCCCGGGGCGTGCTCAATTCCTCAACACCCTGCTGCCCGACCCGAACTCCCAGTTCCCGCTCGACGACCCCGGCAAGAAGATGCGCCGGCGATTCGGCAAGGCGGCGGAAACTCTCGACAAGACCCTCCAGGGGCAGGTGCAGACCCTCGGCTGGGTGGACCAGGCCAGCCGGTGGGGCAAGACGCTGCCGATCGTGGTGATCATGGCCCTGCCGATGGCAATTTTTCTGCTGGTCGCCGTCCTCGGCCTGGGGGCGCTCGCCTACGCCATCCCCGCCGTCATCGTCCTCTTGGCCATGGTCGTCATCATGGTGCTGAGCCATCGCACCCGACTCACCGCCGAAGGGCGGGCGGTTGCCGACCAAGTCGTGGGTTTCCGGCGCTATCTGGAGCGGGCCGAGGCCGGGCAACTGCGCTTCGAGGAGGGCCAGGACATCTTCAGCGCCTACCTGCCCTGGGCGATCATTTTCGACCTGGCGGAGCACTGGCAGCAGATATGCGCACAACTCGCCGCTGCGGGCCGGATCCCCAGCCAACCGAGCTGGTATGCCGGGCCCAACTTCTATGACAGCTACTCCGGCAAGAGTTTTGGTGAGTCACTGAGTTCCTCGGCGAGTGCGGCGGTCTCGAGCACCAACTCGAGCAGTTCACGCAGCGGCTCCGGGGGCGGTGGCTCGTCCGGTGGTGGCGGAGGCGGGGGCGGTGGCGGGTCCTGGTGACAAGTGCCGCCTCCCGCTGATCCG
>CAKZIH010000245.1 GCA_936931335.1 uncultured Nostocoides sp.
AGCTCGGCGCCGAGGGCGTCTTCGTCGGGTCCGGGATCTTCAAGTCCGGCAACCCCGCCCAGCGTGCCGAGGCCATCGTCAAGGCCACTACCTTCCACGACGACCCGGACATGATCGCGGAGGTTTCCCGTGGCCTGGGCGAGGCCATGGTCGGCATCAATGTCGACCAGATCCCCCAGCCCCACCGCCTCGCCGAGCGCGGCTGGTGACCCTGCGCCGCAGCGTTTACCGGTTTCTCTCCGGCTGCCGGAACCCTGCGCCTACCCCCACTTTGCACCAGGGTGGAAGCGCAAGGTTCCCGAGGGAAGCCGGGGGAGTTCGCCGTGGTGGCACATCTCTGGAGACGTGCGGGTGAAACCGACGATCGGCGTCCTGGCCGTGCAGGGTGATGTGCGCGAGCATGTGACAGCGCTGCGGGCGGCCGGGGCGGACGCCTCGACCGTGCGCCGACCCGCGGAACTCGACGCCGTCGACGCCCTGGTGATCCCCGGCGGGGAGTCCACCACCATCGACAAGCTGATCCGCGCCTTCGAGTTGCGCGAGCCGATCGTGGAACGCTTGCGGGCCGGTATGCCGGCATACGGCTCGTGCGCGGGGATGATCCTGCTCGCCGACCGGATCGAGGGCGGCCGGGCCGACCAGCAGACCCTCGGCGGACTCGATATCACGGTGCGGCGCAACGCTTTTGGCCGGCAGGTGGACTCCTTCGAGGAAGACCTGCGGATCACGGCCTTGGGAGCGGAGCCGCTGCGCGCGGTGTTCATCCGTGCGCCTTGGGTGGAGCAGGTCGGTGCCGGGGTCGAGGTGCTGGCCACGGTCGAATCCGGGCCGGCCGTCGGCGCCGTGGTCGCCGTGCGCCAGGGCCCGCTGCTGGCCACCTCCTTCCACCCCGAGGTCACCGGCGACAGCCGCTTCCACGAATACTTCGTCGACCTGGTCTGCGCCGACGCATAACGCCCAGATCGTTGCCCACCGACCGGCGGTGGCTAAGATCGATCCTCAGCCCACCCGCATACCGACCCGAAGGACGCACGCATGTCCGGCCACTCCAAATGGGCCACTACCAAGCACCAGAAGGCCGCCAAGGATGCCAAGCGCGGCAAGCTCTTCGCCAAGCTGATCAAGAATATCGAGGTCGCGGCGAAGACCGGTGGCGGTGACCCGGACGGCAACCCCACGCTGTGGGATGCCATCTACAAGGCGAAGAAGTCCTCGGTCCCCAATGACAACATCGACCGTGCCGTCAAGCGCGGCTCCGGTGCCGAGGCCGGCGGGGCCGACTGGCAGACGATCATGTATGAGGGGTACGCCCCCGGCGGTGTCGCCGTGCTCATCGAGTGCCTCACCGACAACCGCAACCGCGCGGCCGCCGAGGTTCGCACCGCGCTCTCGCGCAATGGCGGAAGCCTCGCGGACCCGGGTTCGGTGGCCTATGTCTTCAACCGCAAGGGCGTGGTGATCGTCCCCAAGGAGGCCCGCAGCGAGGACGACATCCTCGAGGTGGTGCTCGACGCCGGCGCCGAAGAGGTCAACGACAATGGCGACACCTGGGAGATCGTCTCCGAGGCCACCGATGTCATCGCCGTGCGTACCGCGCTGCAAGAGGCCGGGATCGACTTCGACTCCGCCGAGGCGTCCTTCGTGCCCAACCTGCAGGTCCCGCTGGATCTCGACGGCGCCCGCAAGATGATCCGCGTGGTCGAGGCCCTCGAGGACTCCGACGATGTGCAGAACGTTTACGCCAATGGCGACATCCCCGACGAGGTCCTCGCCCAGCTCGAAGAGGAGTGACAGGCACACCGGACGGCCGGCGCCACGAGATCGGCGCCGGTGCGGTGTGTTGCTGACCGACGCCGTGACGCGCCGCGGTTAGGCTGACTGCCGTACATCTGTTCGGCACGGCGTGGAAGCGAGGTGGCTGATGCGCGTCCTCGGCGTAGACCCCGGACTGACCCGCTGTGGGCTCGGTGTGGTCGAGGGGCGCCCCGGTCAGGTCCGCATGGTGGCCGTCGGCGTGGTGCGCACCCCCAGCGACGCCGACCCGGGCCGGCGGCTGCTCTATCTCGAAGACCAGCTCGGCGAATGGGTCGATCGCTTCACCCCCGATGTCATTGCGGTGGAACGGGTTTTTGCCGACCGGAATGTCACCTCGGTGATGACCACCGCCCACGCCACCGCGGTCACCCTGCTGGTGGCCGCCCGACGCTCGCTTCCGGTCGCCTTCCATACCCCCACCGAGGTCAAGGCCGCGGTCACCGGCAGCGGTCGGGCCGACAAGGCCCAGGTGACCGGCATGGTCACCCGCATCCTCGCCCTGGATGAGCGCCCGCGCCCCGCGGACGCCGCCGACGCCTTGGCGTTGGCGATCTGTCATACCTGGCGCGGGGGTACCCAGGCCCGGCATGCCGCGGCCCTGCCACCCACCGCGGGAGTCACCCGATGATCGCCTCGCTCACCGGCACCGCGCGCTTCGTCGGCCTGGACCGCCTGGTGCTGACCGTAGGCGGGGTGGGGATGCTCGTGCTGACCACCCCGGCCACGGCGGCGGGCATCCGAGTCGGCCAAGAGCTCACGCTGGAGACCACGCTCATCGTGCGCGAGGACAGTCTCACCCTGTATGGCTTCGCCACCGCGGGGGAGAAGGAGATGTTCGAGACCGCGCAGACGGTGACCGGTGTCGGTCCCCGGCTGGCGCTGGCGCTGCTCTCGGTGCTCTCGCCGACCGATCTCGCCGCCGCGGTGGCGAATGCCGATCTCGCCGCGCTGACCAAGGTGCCCGGGGTCGGCAAGAAGGGCGCCGAGCGGCTGATCCTGGAGTTGCGCGACAAGCTGCCGGCCACCACTGCCAGCGCGCCCGCCGCGACGCCCCCGGCGACGGTGGGCACCGACCGCGGGCAGGTCGTCGAGGCGCTGGTCGGTCTGGGCTGGAGCGCCAAGGCGGCCGGTGACGTGGTGGAGCGGGTCGCCAACGCCCCCGATGCCCCGGCCGATCTGCCGGGTCTGCTGCGCGCCGCGTTGCGGGAGTTGGGCCGGTGAGCGGCGGCTTCCGCAACGAGATCCACGAGGCGGCCCCGGCCGGTGAGGTGGAGACCTCCCGGGTCCTGGACGCCGGCGGCAGCGACGACGAACGCCTGGTCGAGGCGACCCTGCGTCCCCGCCGCCTAGCCGAGTTCCCCGGGCAAACCCGGGTGCGCGACCAACTCGACCTGGTGCTGCAGGCCGCCCGCGGGCGCGGGGCCACCCCGGACCACATCCTGCTGTCAGGCCCGCCCGGGCTGGGCAAGACGACCCTGGCGATGATCGTCGCGGCTGAACTGGAGCGCCCGATCCGGGTCACCTCCGGCCCGGCGATCCAGCATGCCGGCGACCTGGCTGCGGTGCTCTCCTCGCTGGCCGAGGGGGAGGTCCTCTTCCTCGATGAGATCCACCGGATGGCGCGCGCCGCCGAGGAGATGCTCTACCTGGCGATGGAGGACTTCCGGGTCGACGTGATCGTCGGCAAGGGGGCGGGGGCGACCGCCATACCGCTGAGCCTGCCACCGTTCACCGTGGTCGGGGCCACCACCCGGGCGGGCTTGCTGCCGGCGCCGCTGCGTGACCGGTTCGGGTTCACCGGGCACCTGGACTTCTATTCGCCAACCGAATTGGCCACCATCCTGCAGCGCTCGGCCGACCTGCTCGGCGTGGACGCGCAGGCCGAGGCGATCACCGAGATCGCCGGCCGCTCCCGCGGCACCCCCCGCATCGCCAACCGGTTGCTGCGCCGGGTGCGCGACTGGGCCCAAGTGCACGGTTCCGGCCGGGTCGACCTGCCCGCCGCGCGGGCGGCGTTGAGCCTGTTCGATGTCGATGAACAGGGTCTCGACCGCCTCGACCGCGCCGTCCTCGACGCCCTGTGCCGCCGGTATGGCGGGGGACCGGTCGGCATTGCCACCCTCGCGGTCGCGGTGGGGGAGGAGAGCGACACCGTGGAGACGGTGGCCGAGCCGTTTCTGGTGCGCCAGGGTTTTTTGCTGCGCACGCCACGAGGCCGGATCGCGGCGCCGCTGGCCTGGACGCACCTCGGGCTCACCCCGCCGGCCGAGTTCACGCCAGCCCAGCCGGCGTTGCCGATCGACGACGCCAGCGGCCGGTTCGGCGGCTGACCGCGGAACGCGCCGAGTTCCCGGACCGTTTGGGAAGGCGCAGGGAGGTCCGTAGACTCCCGAGAAGGCCCGGACTGGGCCAACACTTTTGCACGCCCAATTAAGGACACTTCCACGCATGCACACGGGTCTGGCCGCTGCGGACGCCCAATCGGGCCTCGGCATCGGCAACCTCTTGATCCTGCTGCTCCCGCTGTTGCTGTTGGTCTTCCTGATGACCAGCCAGCGCCGCCGGGTGCGGACCATGGAGACCTTCCAGTCCTCGCTCGTCGAGGGTGACGAGGTGCTCACCTCTTCCGGCATGTATGGCCGGGTGGTCGGCATCGGTGCCGCGGAGGTCGTCTTGGAGGTAGCCCCCGGGGTGCACCTGCGCTTCGACAAGCGCGCGATCGGCCAGCGGGTGTCCCCGGCGGCCCCGGTCACCGGTTCGGGCGATGGCCTGACCGGTGGTCCGAGCACGGGCCCGGGCGCCACCGCTGGTGCGGTTGATGAGCCGCGTCAGCCGGGAGAGCAGTGATGGCGAGCACGCCGCCGCGCCGCTCCGGGCGCGCCCAGTCGAACCGTCGGCCCGATCACGCGGTGCGGACCCTGGTCGCCTTCTTCGTCTTGGTGGCGGCCCTCGCGGCCTTGCTCGCCGGGGCCAACTGGCGCGGCGACGCGCAGTTGACCCCCAAGCTTGGTCTCGACCTCGAGGGCGGCACCCAGATGGTGTTGCAGCCCCGATTGGTCGGTAGCCAGCGGGCCACCACCGAACAGGTCAACCAGGCCCGCGACATCATCGCCGAGCGCGTGGACAGCCAGGGCGTGAGCGGCTCGGAGGTCACCACCCAGGGTGCCGACAACATCGTCGTGAGCATGCCCGGTGACCCGACCCGCCAGCAGGAAGAGAACATCCGGCGCTCCTCCGCCCTGCAGTTCCGCCCGGTGCTCGAGGCGGCCGCCGGGGCCCCGCAGCCGACCCCGTCGGCCACCGACGGGTCCACCCCGGGTGCCTCGCCCTCAGGCAGCGAGTCCTCCTCAAGCACTTCGCGTACCAAGTCCAGTTCCGCGTCCAAGTCCAGCTCGGCGTCCAAGTCCAGCTCCGCGTCCAAGTCCAGCTCGGGCTCGGCCACCTCGTCCTCGTCCGCGACCGGTATGCCGCAGCCCGGCGGCGCCGCCACCGCGAGCAAGGCGGCATACGGCGACAGCGTCGAGAGTGGTTCCGGCGGCGCGGCTACCGTGCAGCCCGCGCGCTATCTGCCCGCCGCGGAGTCGAGCACCACCAGCTCCAGCAGCTCGGCAACCAGCCCCGCCTCCAGCACCACCAAGGCCTCCGGCTCCTCCAGCACCAGCCCCGCCGAGTCCACGTCCGGTAGCGAGTCGGCCTCCAGCCCGCCCGCTCCCACCAGCAAGCCCACCTCGGCCACCGACCCGGCGTGGGTCACCCCGGAACTCACCAAGGCCTTCGAGGACCTGGACTGCTCCAAGCCGGACGCGCTCGACAAGGTCGTTGACGACCAGGACAAGCCGCTGGTCACCTGCGACGTCGATAATTCCGCCAAGTACATCCTCGGCCCGGTTGTCGTCGGAGGCTCGGACATTAAGGACGCGGTCGCCGGCTACCAGCTCAGCCCCAACGGCCAGCCGACCAATGTCGTGGAGATCCAGCTCACCTTCGACTCGGCCGCCGCGAAGAAGTACGGCGACCTGAGCATCGAGATGCTCGCCCTGCCCAGCCCGCGCAACCAGCTCGCCTCCACCCTGGACTCCCGGGTCATCGTCGCCCCGCAGTTCAACGAGGCCATCCCCAATGGCCAGGCGTCGATCACCGGTGGGTTCACCTATCAGGGCGCCCAGGATTTGGCGCAGCAGTTGAAGTTCGGAGCGTTGCCGATGTCCTTCGATCTGCAGACCCGCAGCCAGATCACCCCGACGCTGGGTGAGGAGCAGTTGCGCCTCGGTCTGCTCGCCGGTGTGATCGGTCTCGGCCTGGTCGTGCTCTATTCGCTCCTACAATATCGCGCCCTCGGTCTGGTCACCGTCGCCTCGATCATCGTGGCCGCGCTGCTCACCTACCTGGTCGTCACAATCCTCGGTTGGGCGCAGAACTACCGCCTGGACATGGCCGGCGTCACGGGTCTGATCGTGGCCATCGGTGTCACCGCCGACTCCTTCA
>CAKZIH010000246.1 GCA_936931335.1 uncultured Nostocoides sp.
GACATACCGGCGGCGGCGGGTAGCCAAGCGCGTAGGCGACGACGGGATGAAGCCGAGCAGTTCGTGCGGGTCGGCGTCCACTTGATCGGCGCGCGCGTGCAGGACGCGGCGCAGCGAGTTCTCCAGATCGGTCATGACTCTTCCTCACGCAGAATGGCGAGCGCGCGGCTCGCGGTGGAGCGGACAGTGCCCGGGGAGATGGCGAGGGCATCGGCGATGGCGGCGTCGTCCAGGTCCTCGTAGTAGCGCAGCACCAGCACCTGACGCATCCGGGGTGGGAGCGCCGAAAGTCGTTGCCAGAGCGCGAGATCGCTGACCACCCGCTCGTCCGGTGCCGCCACCGAACCCACAGGGAGCCCGGCCGGATCCACTGGGCGTTCGCCGGCGCTGGCGCGCCGCATCCGACTGGTATGCCGGTTGAGCAGGATGCGCCGCACATAGGCGTAAGGCGCGGCGCTCGCCGCGACCTTGGCCCAGCCGCGGTGGGCATCGGTGAGCGCGTCCTGGAGCAGGTCCTCGGCGTCCGCGCGGGAGCCGGTGAGCACATAGGCCAGGCGCAGCAGGCTACGGCCGTGCGCCAGCACGAAATCGGCGAGTTCGCCGCCGTGCTGCGGGCCGGCCGAGACCATCGGCACCTCCGTCACGCTCCCCTGCATACCCTCCTTGACGCGGTGGGTGCGGCGATCTGTTGCGTCCCCGGCAAAATTTCCCGGGTCGGCGGCTAGTCCGCCAGCAAGCCGCGCTCGCGGGCGGCGGCCACCGCGGCGGTGCGATTGGCGGCACCGAGTTTGTCGTAGATGTGCGCCAGGTGGGTCTTCACGGTTGCTTGGCTGACCAGCAACCGGCGGGCGAGTTCGCGATTGCTCAACCCGTCTCCGAGCAAGGTCAGCACCTCGATCTCCCGTTCGCTGAGGGTGCGAGGTGCGGTGCGCATGGTGGCGACCACCCGCTCGACTTGGTCCTCGGAGAGCACGCTCTCGCCGGCGGCCGCGGCCTGGACCGCCCGGAGGATGACCGCTGGGTCGGCATCCTTGAGCAGATAGCCCGCGGCGCCCGCCTCCACCGCGCGGACGATGTCCCCGTCGTGGTCATAGGTGGTGAGGATGAGCACCGCCGGATCGTCGCGGCCGCGTAGTGCGCGCGCCACGCCGACGCCGTCCACCCCGTCGCGCAGCCGCAGGTCGCAGAGCACCACCTCGGGTCGCAGCGTGCGCGCCAGTTCGATCGCCGCGGCCCCGTCGGCGGCCTCGCCGACCACGGTGAGGCCCGGCTGTCCGTCGAGCAGGGTGCGTAGCCCGGCCCGGACCACGGGATGGTCGTCGACGATCAGGACACTCGTCATATCTGGGCCCGCTCGGGGGTGCTAGCCGGGGCGGCATACCGGGTCAGGGGCAGGTATGCGGATACCGCCGTCCCGCTGCCGGGTGCGGACTCCACGTCCAGGCCGCCGCCGAGCTCGGCGAGCCGGGCGCGGCTGCCGGCCAGGCCGTAGCCGCCGCGGGTGGGATCGGCCTGCGGCACGCGCGCGGGATCGAAGCCGACCCCGTCATCGACGAGATCGAGACGCACCTGGTCGCCCACGGCGCCGACCGAGACGACCACCTGGGTGGCGCGAGAATGCGCGCGGACATTGGCCAGCAAACCTTGCACGGTCCGCAGCAGGGCGATCTCCTGGGTGGTGGTCAGGGCCGGCGGGTCGGCGTCCAGCCGTAGTTCTCCGGCGATCCCGGTGTCTCGGGTGAGGTCGTGCAGTACGTGCCGCAGCGAGGCGGTGAATCCATTGTCAGACAAGGATTTCGGGGCCAACGCGGCGACCACGCGACGGGACTCCGCGAGGTTGTCGCCGGCGGTCTGCTCGATGCGGGCGAGTTGCCGGCGCAGGGCGGGTTCGTCATCCAGGACGGTGGCGGCGCGGGCGAGCAACAGGATGGAGGAGAAGCCCTGGGCGAGGGTGTCGTGGATGTCGCGAGAGAGGCGGGTGCGTTCCGTCAGCGCCCCGGCTTCCCGCTGCACACCGAGCAGTTGCTCCTGCAGGTGCGCGGTTTCCGCTTGCGCCCGGGTGAGCGAGCGCACCAGCCGCGCCCGTTCGATGGCGTCCCGGGCGAGCAGCGCCTGGCCCCGGGAGACCCCGAGAGCGAAGAGCATCCCCACCGCGGGGCCGATGATGCCGGGGGTCCGCCAGCCGGTCTCCGCGACCTGAGACCAGACGACCGCGGCCAGGATGGCGAGGCTGAGGGCCAGCGCCCAACCGGTGCGCAGCAGGTGGCCGGCGAGCAGCCAGAGCGCGAAGGCCACCCACACCAGCTCAGCGGACACGAGCACGGCGAGCGCCCACAGGGCGGCGAGCACGAGGAGCCAGATCACGGCATACCGGCTCGGCGCGCCGGTGCCCGGCCGGCTGGCCTCAACCGGGCCCTCCACGGCGGCGGCATGTCGGGTGCGGGCGGCACCCGCGGCATACCAAATGGCGAGGGCGATCACGACGAGGACCAGGGCGGGGCGGGAGGCGTCGGTGCGCCACCCCTGGATCAGGCCGACGGCCAGCAGCAGCGCGAAGAGGGCGTGCTGGGCCCGGGCCAGCGCGCGCAGGAGGGCGGCCGGGCCCGCGCCGGGATCCTGCTCGCTCACTTGGGCGACCTTACGCCGACTCGGCGGCCGGGGTCGGCGCCTGCTGGGCGCACCCCGGCCGCCGTCAATCACGTCAGCGAGCCGATTGCACCCGGCGCGGCCACATCGCTCGGTCGCCAAGCAAGGCGATCGCCCCGGGGACCAACAGGGTGCGCACCACGAAGGTGTCGACCACCACGCCGAGCCCGACGATCAGGCCGAGCTGACCGAGCACCACCAGCGGCAGCACCCCGAGGGCGGCGAAGACCCCGGCCAGCACGATGCCCGCGCTGGTGATCACCGCGCCGGTATGCCCGACCGCCCGCGCCATCCCTTCCCGGATGCCGTGGCGCGCGGCCTCGGCGTCGGCGCGGTGCACCAGGAAGATCGTGTAGTCCACCCCGAGGGCGACCAGGAAGAGGAAGGCGATCAGCGGCACCTGGACATCGAGCGCCGGGAAGTCGAAGAGCGTGCGCCCCACCCACGCCCCGGCACCGATCGTGGCCAGCGCGGAGAGCACATTGATGGCCAGCAGCACCAGCGGCGCGAGCACGGCCCGCAGCAGCACCATGAGCACCAGGACGGTCACCCCGAGGACTAGCGGCACGACCCGACGCAGGTCCCGGTCGGCGGCCGTATGCGCGTCTACCGCCACCGCTGGTGAGCCGCCGACGATCGCCTGCGCCCCCGGTATGCCGTGTGCCGCCGCCCGGACCTCGCGCACCAGGTCGGTGGACGCGGTGCTGCCCGGGGCGGCATCCCCGATCACGGTGAGCACGGCCCGCCCCGCCTCGGCCTGTCCTGCCTCGGCCCGGCCCAACGGCGACACCGTGGCCACCCCGTCCACCGCGCGCACGGCGGCGGCGACCGCGTCGGCCGCGGGAGCATCGGTGATCACGGTCAGCGGCGCGGCGATGCCGGCCGGGAAGTGGTCGGCGACGACTTCGAGTCCACGCTGGGAGTCCGAGGCGACCCGGAATTGCTGCGCCTGGGTCAACCCCAGGTGGGTGCCCACCAGGCCGGTGGCCAGTCCGCCGAGCACCAGCACGCCCGCGGCGACCACGAGCGCGGGGCGACGCACCACGGCATGCCCGAGGCGACTCCATCCGCCCTGCTGTGTCTGCGGCATACCGGCACGGGGGATGACCGGCCAGAAGACCCGGCGACCAACCAGCGAGAGGACGGCCGGCAGCGGCAGCAGGGCGGCGAGCGCGGCGATCACCAGTCCGGCGGCACCGGCCAGGCCCAGGCCGCGGGTGCCCGGGACCACCGCGAGCAGCAGGGTGAGCAGCGCCAGGACGACGGTGGCATTGCTGGCCAGGATCGCCGGGAGCACCGTGCGGCGAGCGGTCTGCAGGGCGACGCGGTGGTCGGCTTCCCGGCGCAGTTCCTCGCGGTAGCGGGAGATGAGCAGCAGCGCGTAGTTCGTGCCCGCGCCGAAGACCAGGACGCTGACGATGCCGGCGTCGAAGGTCAGCCCGCTGGCCGCTCCGAGTGCCTTGGTGACCACGGCCGCGAGTTGGTCAGCCAGGGCGACCACGCTCAGCGGGATCAGCCACAAGATCGGGGAGCGGTAGGTCAGCAGCAGGAGCACGCCAACGATCGCCACGGTGACCATGAGCAGCCGGAAATCCGCGCCGGAGAAGGCATTTGCGATGTCCGCGCCGAATGCTGGCCCGCCGGTGACCAGGATTTGCAGGTCCGCCGGCGTGGCCTTGCCGACGGCCTCGCGCAGGTTCGTGATGGTGTCGATGTTGTCGCTGTTCTGTGCCGCGGAGCGCACCGGCACCAGGGTGTATGCCGCCACCCCGTCCCCCGCCACACTCGGCTGCGGCGGGCCGACCGGGGGCAGATCGCTCGGGGTGACCCGGCCCGTGATTCCGGCCAGGGCCTGCGTGTCGGCGGCGGTAAGCGCCGCGCCGTCCCGACGGGTGGCGACCAGCAACATCGGTGCGATATCCGAACCCGGGCGGGTGGCGAGCTCCGCCGCCACCCGCGCCGATTCCGCGCTGGCCGGGATAGCCTCGCCGCGGGCGGGGATCTGCGCCGAGCGAAACAGTCCCATGGCGGCGATCAGGACCAACAGGAAGAGTCCCAGCGTGGCCCACGCCTTACCGCGGCGGAAGGGCACCGAAGTGCGGACGGCGGGTGCGGAATCGGGTGCGGAGGCGCCCCGAGACGCGCGGGTGGCGAGCGTGGACGGCATACCTCGACGGTAGGAACGGCGCGCGCGCCGATCGAGCCGCCGACGTCATCCCTTCGGATGATCCTGCCTGGGTCGGCGATCTAGGCCTGCTATGCCCCCTCGGACCAGTCCCACTCGAATCCGCATAGTTCCGATTTACCGTGGTTGTTCTTGCACTCGGCCGCGGAGGCGGAGGTCGGGGCAGCGAGCCCGAGGGCGAGCAGGGAGACGAGCGAGACGGCGAGGGCGGCCAGACGGCGTGCGGAACGGGACATCGGATTCTCCTTGGGTAGCTGAGGGCGGGGCTTGGTGGGGGTTCGAGATCAGTGGATCGGGGCGCTGGGTCACCGGTCAACGGGGTGTGCGGATATCCGCACACCCCGCCGGCCGGACGGCCGTGAGGGGGCCGTCAGGCGAACCGGTGGTAAGTCTTGGTGCCGCCCGCATAGAAGTTGTCGACGTCGGTCATGGTGGTGAACGAGACGCCGTTCAGCGAGCCGTTGATGCTGTGCACGATTTTGCTGTCGCCGGCATAGATGGCCACGTGCCCGGCGCTGTTGTACCGGTTGCGCCAGACGATCATGTCTCCGGGCTTCAAGTCACTGATCCGCGGGGCGTTCACCCGGATACCTGCGGTGCTCCAGTTCCCGTGCGGGTTGGTCCTGTTGGAGTAGCCGAAGGCCAGTGAGTGCACCCATCGGCTGAACCCCGAGCAGTCGAGGTAGCCGTAGTTGGGGTCGGGCGCCAATCCCATCGTGCTCGGACCGGGACGGGTACCGTGGCCCGCGCCCATGGTGTTCCCATCGGAGGCGTACTTGATCTTGCCGCCGTTCCACTGCCCCTTGGCGGAGTCGCCCAAGGCCTCTTGGTTATAGGCCTTGAAGGCATAGGTCAGGAGACGGTGGCGCATCGTCCCAGTGGCGAACTCCAGCTTCAGCTTGGTCTGCGGCCCGATCAGACCGGAGTCCGAGAGCCCCACGGTCGGCTTCCACTTCTTGATGACGGCCTCGGTCTTTGCGTCGTAGGCGCCGGTCACCGGCAATGTGGCGTCGACCTTCAGCCGGAGAATCTCTTGGATGCGGGTGACACAACCGTCCTGCATCACCGGTGTCGTGACGTAGTACTGAGCCTTACAGCTGGGGTGGAACAGGTTCGAGAGTGCCGTCGGCGCGGCATGCGCCGCCGGGGCGACGATGGCGCCGGCGGCCAGTGGCGCCGCACAGACTGCCGCGAGGGCGAAGCGAGTGAGCGCGCGGCGGGCGATGGGGGTCGAGCTGGGGTGGGACACGGTGCCTCCTGTGGGTTGACCGGTGGGTTGATCGGTGCAGTCCAGGTCCGGTCTGCTGCTGACCGACCGGCTCCTCGGCTGACACCAGAGAACTCCCCCGAGGCGCAGCCAACCCAGGGATGTGCAGATCTGCGCACGGCCGGTGCGGATGTCCGCACGATCCTTGCGGCGGGTGCCGTACGAATTGCACGCACCGCAGCCGTGTCACCAGCCACGCATTGGGGCACACTGACCGGT
>CAKZIH010000247.1 GCA_936931335.1 uncultured Nostocoides sp.
AGGCGTATGCCGATCGGCTCGCCGACGACCTGGACCGCGTGGACTGGCCCGAGAAGGTCAAGGTCATGCAGCGCAACTGGATCGGGCGCTCCCAGGGTGCGCACGTGCGCTTCGCCGTGGACGGGGTCGAGGGCGCGGAGATCGAGGTGTTCAGCACTCGGCCGGACACTCTCTTCGGGGCGACCTTCATGGTGCTCGCGCCCGAGCATCCGCTGCTGGATGACATTGTCCCGCAAGGCGGTTGGGGTGGCGAGGTCGACGGGCGCTGGACCGGGGGAGCGGACTCACCGGCGGCGGCGCTCGCGGCATACCGGCTGGCGGCCTCGCGCAAGAGCGATGTCGAGCGGCAGGTCGAGAGCAAGGACAAGACCGGGATCTTCACCGGCGCGTATGCCGTCAATCCCGCCACCGGCGCCCGGATTCCGGTGTTCGTTGCCGACTATGTGCTGATGGGCTATGGCACCGGCGCGATCATGGCGGTCCCGGCGCAGGACGAGCGGGACTGGGATTTCGCTGCGGCATACGGGCTCCCGGTGGTGCGCACGGTGCAGCCGCCGGCCGACCATCCGGAGGATGCGGCATACGTCGGCGAGGGGGCGGCGATCAACTCGGCCAACGCCGAGCTCAGCCTCGACGGGCTGAGCATCGCGGACGCTAAGGCCCGGATGACGGACTGGTTGCAGGACAAGGGATTCGGCGAGCGGACGATCAACTACAAGCTGCGCGACTGGCTCTTCAGCCGGCAGCGCTACTGGGGTGAGCCGTTCCCGATCGTCTTCGACGACAAGGGAATCGCGCACGCGGTGCCGGACTCCATGCTGCCGGTGGAGCTGCCCGATGTGCCCGACTATGCGCCCAAAACCTTCGATCCGGAGGACAACAGCAGCGAGCCGGAGCCGCCGCTGTCGCGGGTGCAGGAGTGGGTCGAGGTCGAGCTGGATCTCGGCGACGGCGCTGGGCGGCAACGCTATCGGCGCGAGACCAACACCATGCCGAACTGGGCGGGCTCGTGCTGGTACTACCTGCGCTATCTCGATCCGGCCAATGATGCGGCCTTCGTCGACCCGGCCAATGAGTCCTATTGGGTGGGTCCGCGCGACGAGCCCGTGCAGACCGGGACGCGCGACCCGGGCGGCGTCGACCTCTATGTCGGTGGCGTCGAGCACGCGGTGCTGCACCTGTTGTATGCGCGCTTCTGGCACAAGGTGCTGCACGACCTGGGCTATCTGACCTCCGACGAGCCCTTCCGCAAGTACTTCTCCCAGGGCTACATCCAGGCGCCCGCCTATGCCGACGCCCGCGGGCAGTATGTCGAGGCCAAGGAGGTCGAGGAGCACCTCGACGCCGACGGGACGACCCATTTCACCCACAACGGGCAGCCGGTGACGCGGGAGTTCGGCAAGATCGGCAAGTCGCTGAAGAACATGGTCAGCCCCGACGAAATGTATGCCGCCTATGGCGCCGACACCCTGCGGCTCTATGAAATGGGCATGGGGCCGCTGGAGCAGTCCAAGCCCTGGGAAACCCGGGCCATCGTCGGCAGCCAGCGCTTCCTGCAACGCCTGTGGCGCAATGTGATCGACGAGGAGACCGGCGAGGTGCGCGTCGTCGACGAGGCACCCGATGCGGCCACCGCGCGGATCCTGCACCGAACGATCGATGCGGTGTCCACCGACTATGCCGGGCTGGGCTTCAACACCGCAATCGCGCGGCTGACCGAGCTGAACAATGCGCTGACGAAGCTGGACGCGGTGCCGCGCGAGGCGGCCGAGGCGCTGGTGCTGATGACCGCGCCGCTGGCGCCGCACATCGCCGAGGAACTCTGGTCCCGCCTCGGGCACCCGGAGAGTCTGGCGCACGAGGACTTCCCCGTGGCCGATCCGGCGCTGCTGGTCGAAGACAGCGTGACCTGTGTGGTGCAGGTCAAGGGCAAGGTCCGCGACCGGATCGAGGTGCCCGCGGATATCACCGAGGACGAACTGCGGGAGCGCGCGCTGGCGCTGCCCAAGGTGGCCTCGATGATCCCGGACGGGGTGCGCACGGTGATCGTTCGCGCGCCCAAGCTGGTGAATGTGGTGCCCGCCTGAGCGGTATCCACAGCCGGATGCCGTGAGTTCGGCAATCCACAGGAACACGTAGCCGGCTGTCCCTGCTGGGATAGCCGGTTTTACGTTGTCCGGCATGGGGATTCGTGGTCGATCTGGGGAGGCCGAGCGGCTGCTGGCGATGCTCGAGGAGGCCGCTGGGGCGGTCCCACCGGGGCGCTCGGCTGTCTCGGCGGGGAGTTCGCGCGGGGGGCGGGAGGCGGCCGGGTCCGACCCGGGGTATGCCGCCGACGCGCCCGACGAATCGGACTGGACGGAGCCGGGGTCAGATCGGAAGAGCACACGTCTGG
>CAKZIH010000248.1 GCA_936931335.1 uncultured Nostocoides sp.
CGCATCCGCCGCCGGCAAACGCGCCTGGGCGCGGATTGGCAAGGCCGCCGCCAGCGCGGGCGACGCGGTGCGGACCGCGGGGACCCGAGCCGAGGACAAGGTGGCCAGCCACCGGGAGTTCCGGGCCGCAGTGCGCCAGGAGGAAGAGCGTCAGGTCGTCACCATCGACGAGGCACCCCAACAGCCCGAGGTCGAAGCCCCCGCTCCGCTGCTGCCGGCTGAGGCCGGAGTCACTCCATCGCGGGCCCAGAGCCGCTTTGTGCTCGCCACCTTCGCCGCCGCCACCCTGGTCGCCGGCCTGCTGGCGGGAGCGGTCGCCTTCCGCAGCCCCGACAGCAGCCTCGAGGCCATCCTCGGCCCCGACGCCAGCGCGCCGGTGAGCACCACCGAACCCGGCAGCACCAGCAGCAGTGCGCCTCCCGCGCCGGGTACCGAGCCGCTGGCGATCTCCGGCGCGGTCGGTTACGACCCTGAGGGCGATGGCGCCGAGAACAACGAGATGGCCGATCGGGTCTATGACGAGGATCTGGCGACCTACTGGCAATCCGAGGGTTATCAGGCTCCGAACTTCGGTGGCTTGAAGTCCGGTGTCGGCCTGGTCATCGACATGGGCCGCGAGGTGCGCCCCGGGGAGATCGTCCTGCAGTTGCCCAACCCGAGTTCCCTGGATCTCTACCTGGGCAGTGAGGCGGATCGCACCGGCGCCAACCGGATCGGGCAGGTCAACGGCGAGTCCGGCGAGGTTCGCGTCCCGGCCAGTGATGGGGCCAGCGGGCAGTACCTCATCGTCTGGTTCACCCAGTCTCCCCAGGTCGCGGACGGCCGGTACCGCGCCACCCTGGCCGAGATCTCGTTGACGGGCTGACCCAGCCCATGTCCCCGACCGCGCGGACCGGCAGCGACCGCGGATCCGCCCTGACCGAGCTCACCGACCGTGAGTTGATGGCTCAGCACCGCGACGGGGACCCGGATGCCTTCGGCGAGCTGTTCCGTCGGCACAAGGACCGGATGTGGGGTGTGGCGCTGCGCACCTGCGGCAATCGCGGACTCGCCGCCGACGCCGTGCAGGATGCGTTCATCTCCGCATTCCGGCGGGCCGACAGCTATCGCGGTGATGCCGCGGTGACGACCTGGCTGCACCGGATCGTGGTCAATGCGTGCCTGGACCGCATCCGCCGCGAGAAGCCGACCACGCAGTTGCCCGAATACGAACTCACCGACGGGCGCAATGCGCCGAGCGATGTGGACACCCGCCTGCAGGTCACCGCTGCCCTGGCGGAGTTGCCCGAGAACCAACGGGCCGCCCTGGTGCTCGTGGACATGTATGCCGTTCCGGTGGCCGAGGCAGCCACGATCCTCGGCGTGGCGGAGGGCACCGTGAAGTCACGCTGCTTCCGGGGCCGCGCTGCCCTGGCGACCATCTTGGCCGGCGGCGCCGAGGCCGGGAACCAGGAGGGCAGTCGTGACGTCTGACTCCAGTGGACCTACCGGACGTAGGCCCGTCGCCGGCCGGCAGCAGCCCGAGCCGGTCGATGATGCAGTGACGGCGAGGGAGTATCCGGTGAACAGCGGCCCCGAACTGGGTTCGTCCTCGATCGAGGACGATCCCACGGGCATGCGCGACCTGCTGTCGTCCCTGCCCGACCCCGGGCCGATGCCCCCGGAGTTGAGCGAGCGCATCCTCGCGGCCCTGCAGCAGGAACGCCGCAGCCCGCAAAGTATCTGGGATGCGGAACCGGCGCCCGAGGTGCCCGGCATACCGCCGGGTCCCGGTGCCTCCGTCGCCCCGCCGGTGGCGGATCTCGTCGCTCACCGCCGTCGGCGCAGTGTCGGTCCTTGGCTGGCGGCTGCCGCGGTGCTCGGCGTCGTCGCGCTGGGCGGTAGCACCCTGCTGCGCAACTTCACCGAGGGCAATAGCACCGCGGCCGGCTCCAATGCGTCGGCCCGGCATAGCTCGGATGGCGCAGCGAGCGTGGCCGCGCCCAGCTCGGCGTCCACCACCGAGTCGTCGGCGTCAAGCTCGGCCTCTGCCGCGGTTCTCTCCGCACACACCCGGTATGGCGCTGCCCGCTCCGGCGCGGCGGTCACCGCCGACACCGTGGTCGACCGGGCCCGTCAGTTGCGCGACGACACCCCAGTGCGGGATAGCGCGACCGCCGACACCACGGCCGTGGCCGCGTGCTTACAGTCCTTGAATATCGTTGCCGGACAGTGGGTTCGGGTCGACCAGGTGAGCTATGCGGGCGATCCGGCTACCCTGATCGTCCTGGCTAGAGAGGATGGCCAGGAGCAGGCTCTGGTGGTCACCCCAGAATGCGGCGCAGGCGCAGCGGACCCCGTTCTCTTGGGGCCGGTAGCCCTCTCCTGAGCCGCTCCGGGCGGGGAACAAAGACGCCCTAGGATCGGTTCACGACATACATCGATGCTGGTCCGCATTCCCGCGGGCTGTCCGATCCCGACCCGAGAGGCGATCCACTCATGCCGAGCGAAACGACCGACACCAGGTCCGTCGTGATTATCGGATCGGGGCCGGCGGGCTACACCGCGGCCGTCTATGCGGCACGCGCTGACCTGAAGCCGGTGCTCATCGAGGGTGCGGTGACCGCTGGTGGCGCGCTGATGAACACCACCGAGGTGGAGAACTTCCCCGGTTTTGCCGAGGGCATCATGGGGCCCGACCTGATGTTCGCCATGCGCGCCCAGGCGGAGCGCTTCGGCACCGAGATCATCACCGATGACGTGGTCGAGGTCTCCCTGGAGGGGGACGTCAAGACCGTCACCGTGGGTGAAGGCCAGACGTATGCCGCCCGCGCCGTCATCCTGGCGATGGGTTCGGCCTACCGTGAGCTGGGCCTGCCCGACGAGAAGCGGCTGTCCGGCCATGGCGTCAGTTGGTGCGCCACCTGCGACGGCTTCTTCTTCAAGGACCAGGACATCGTCGTGGTCGGCGGCGGTGACTCGGCCGTCGAGGAGGCCACCTTCCTCACCAAGTTCGCCCGTTCGGTGACCATGGTGCACCGCCGGGATGCCTTGCGCGCCAGCAAGATCATGGCCGAGCGGGCCTTCGCCAACGACAAGATCACCTTCGCCTGGAATAGCGAGGTCGCCAAGATTCACGGCGAGGACAAGGTCACCGGGCTGACCCTGCGCGACACCCAGACCGGGGAGACGCGAGAGATCGCGGCCACCGGCCTCTTCGTGGCGATCGGCCACGACCCCCGCAACGAACTCGTCAAGGATGTCGTCGCCCTCGATGACGAGGGCTATGTCCTTGTCGAGGGCCGCACCTCCCATACCAATATCCCGGGTGTCTTCGCCTGTGGTGACCTGGTCGACCACCGCTACCGCCAGGCGATCACCGCCGCCGGCAGTGGTTGTGCCGCGGCGCTGGACGCCGAGAAGTTCCTCGCCCACTGATCCTCCCCTGACCTCCCCGGCGCCACCCGGCGCCGACTTCCGATCCGCGAAAGGACACCCCGCCATGGCCGGGACTATCACCACCACCGACGCGTCCTATGAGGCCGACGTCCTGCAGAGCGACGTTCCGGTCCTCGTCGACTTCTGGGCCCCTTGGTGCGGTCCGTGCCGCGCGGTCGCACCCGTGCTTGAGGAGATCGCCAAGGACCATGACGGCAAGCTGCGCATCGTCAAGCTGAACACGGACGAGAACCCCGAGGTCACCCGCCGTTACGGAATCACCAGCATCCCCACGATGCACCTGGTCGTTGACGGCGAGATCGTCAAGACCATGGTTGGCGCCATGCCCAAGCCCAAGTTGCTGCGCGAGCTGGGCTCGGTCCTCGACTGATTGCGCCACCCGACGACGTATGTCGCACCCGCCGATGCCTCACGTCGGCGGGTGCGCTGCTTTCTGGCCCGTATGCCGTTGCCCCGGGGCGGGTACTGGACTCAGGGGGTTCCCCCGCTGGGGCGGGTCGCACTATTCGGTAATGGAGCGCCGGCACCGTCCTGTCGAGCTCTATTGCGGCGTGGCCCCCTCTCGGCGGGTTCCTTTTGCCGGCGCGGACCTCAACGTGATCGCACCGGCCACGACCGCCAAGATGTGGATTTCCGCTACCAAGGACAGTAGCGATGAGGTCACCGTCACGGTAACCGACCCCGCGGAGTCCCAACGAGAGGTCACTCGACCAGCAGGTTCGTCGACCGGTGGCGCCGCTCGCTTCTGGCCCGGCGCCATAGAGGTGCGCAGGTCAGGTATTCACATAATTGGCATCGCCGCCGGCAACGACATGATGTGCATCCTGGTTCGGTACTGCGTGATCCCCGCCTAGCCGAGGCCTCCGTCCGCTGGGCCGTGGGGTCGGGTGAGGCCAAGTGCTTCATGTCGGAGCGGTGTCCGAGGCTTTGGAATGCCGTTTCACGTGAAACAAGCCGCTTCGATTTGTCCTCTGCACCGAGGCAGACACCTGATAGAAACTCCGAGCCCGGTGTTGGGCCGCGGCCCACGTCTGCGCGGACCGTGTCGCGTCGGTGAGCTACGGGCGGTGCTTTACGCCATACGTGTACGTCGTAGAGTGATGCGGTGGCAGACGGTGCGCAGGTTTCACGTGAAACGAATGGTGTACGCGCCGGCAATCCGCGAGCCGCGGGCGTCCCGCGCGTCATTGCCGTCTCTAACCAGAAGGGTGGCGTCGGCAAAACCACCACCGCGGTGAACGTTGCTGCGGCCTTGGCCCAAGCCGGGAAGGGTGTGCTCCTTCTCGACTTGGATCCCCAGGGCAACGCCAGCACCGCGCTGTCGATCCCGCACGCCGACGAGGACCTGGGCATCTATGACGTCCTGATCGGCCAACGACCGCTCATCCGGGTCGTCAAGGAGTGCCTGGACGTGCCCAATCTCTGGTGCGCCCCGAGCACCATGGACCTGGCCGGGGCCGAGATCGAACTCGTCGATATGCCGCACCGCGAGTCGCGACTGCGCGTGGTCCTTGAGCAGTTGCGCGCCGCGCTCGGCCGTACCCGGCGTCCCACCCCGGACTACATTGTCATCGACTGTCCGCCCAGCCTGGGGCTGCTGACCCTCAATGCCCTCGTCGCGGCCGACGAGGTGCTCATCCCGATCCAGGGCGAGTACTACGCCCTCGAGGGACTCACCGCATTGATGCGCACCATCGGGCTCGTTCAAGGCTCGCTCAACCCGCACCTGCGCGTGGGCGGCATCCTGCTCACCATGGTCGACGCCAGGACCAATCTGTCGGCACAGGTCGCCGACGAGGTGCGTACCCATTTCCCGGACCTGGTGTTCCGGGCGACCATCCCGCGCTCGGTCCGCATTTCCGAATCCCCCAGTTATGGCCAGACCATCCTTACCTATGACCCCACCGGAACTGGCGCCATGAGCTATCGCGCGGTCGCCGCGGAGTATGCCGCCCGGCATACCGCGGCTGACGAAGCGCAGAAGGAGCACACCCGATGAACGAACGACGACGGGGCCTGGGACGCGGATTGGGTGCCCTGCTCCCGCCGCCGGTGCCGCAGCCGAGCACGCAACCACCGCCGGACTCGCCAACATCGGGAACTGCCGAGCCGACCACGTCCGCCCCGGCGCAGCCGGATGGCCCCACCCCTACGACGGTGCCGAGTACCGACCCCGGCGCCGCCAGCCAGAGCCCAGCGGTAGCCGGGGAGGTCACCTCCGCGGATAAGGAAGCCAGCTCGACTATTGCCGCGACCCCGACGGGTGCGGCCGCGAATGAGGCAACACCCACGTTCGCGGGGGATACGGGCCTACTTCCGGTCCCCGGTGCGCGCTTCGCCGAACTCCCGGTTTCCGACATTCGGCCCAACCCTCGACAACCGCGCACCGTCTTTGACGAGGACGAACTCGCCGAACTGTCCGCCAGCATCCGCGAAGTCGGCGTCCTGCAGCCGGTCGTGGTGCGCCTCGTCGACGGCGGCTACGAACTGATCATGGGGGAGCGGCGGTGGCGGGCCACTGCCGCAGCGGGGTTGGCCGCCATACCGGCCATCATCCGGGAGACGTCGGACGACGATCTACTGCGTGACGCACTGCTGGAGAACCTGCACCGCAGCCAGCTCAATCCGTTGGAAGAGGCGGCGGCCTATGCGCAACTGCTGGAGGACTTCGGCTGTACCCAGGACGAGCTCGCCACCCGGATTGGACGCTCGCGTCCCCAGATCAGCAACACCCTTCGCCTGTTGCGCCTGCCGCCGCTGGTGCAGCGGCGCGTCGCCGCAGGAGTGCTTTCCGCCGGGCACGCACGGGCCTTGCTCGGCCTGAGCGACGGGGGCGCCATGGAGCGGCTGGCGCAGCGCATTGTGGCCGAGGGTATGTCGGTGCGTACGGTCGAGGAGATCGTCGCCCTGGGGGATGCCGATCAGCCGGAGGCCGCCCCCCGCGCACGGCGCCCAGCGCCGGCCCGCCCGGAGCTCGGCGAGCTCGAGTCCACCCTGTCCGATTTCCTGGATACCCGGGCCAAGATCGCCATGGGAGCGCGCAAGGGCCGGGTCACTATCGAGTTCGCCACATTGGAGGACCTGGGGCGCATTCTGACGGCGATGGGTGTTGACCGGAGCGCGCTGACCGACGCCGAATAGCTTCGGGGCTACCGCTGGCGGCTCTGGTCACCGCCCTGCACCCTGGCAGGTCTCCCGGCCCGGCCAGCCCAGACGCCCGTCAGCGCTTGCGACGCCCGGCGCGCGCGGAGGCGGTCTTGTCCAGCACAATCACCGTGGTCGGGGGATCCACAATCCCAGCACCGACCGCGCGCACCGCGCCATTGCCGAGGCCCAGCTTGGGCAGGACCTTCGCGGCGGCCGCAAGTTCAGCGTCGGCCGAGCTGCCCTTCATGGCCACCAACTGGCCGCCATTGCGCACCAGCGGGGCGCACCAGCGAGCCAGTTTGTCGAGGGCGGCCACTGCGCGCGCGGTGACATAGTCCGCCTGTAGCTCACCAGCCACCTCTTCGGCCCGGTCCCGGCGCACCTCGACATTCGAAATACCTAGTGCCGCAACGGAATCCGTCAACCATGCAGTCCGACGCAGCAAAGGCTCAACCAGCGTGACCCGCAAATCCGGGCGAGCGATCGCCAGCGCGATCCCGGGCAGCCCGGCGCCTGACCCGACGTCGATCACCGACGCACCGGGCTGGGGCATGGCCTCGGCGATCACCGCGCAATTGAGCACATGCCGCTGCCACAGCCGGGGCACCTCCCGCGGCCCGATCAGACCGTGGCTCACCCCCGTGTCCGCCAGCAGCGCCACAAAGGCCTCGGCTGTCGGCAACCGGTCCCCGAAAACCTGGACAGCCTCGCCTGGCGCCGAGGGCACCACCGCGGGCGGCGCTGCGGACGCATCCTCAGCCCGAGCAGGCCCGGCCTGCTCGATCCTGGTGTGCTCGGTCCTCGGGTAATCGGTCTTGGCCTCGGGTTCAGTCACGGCCGCTATGGCTCACTGAGCGGGCAGGACCACGACATACCGTCGCGGTTCGACCCCACTGGACTCGGAGACCAGACCGGCCGCGAGCACCTCGTCGTGCACCACCTTGCGCTCAAAGGCGGTCATCGGGGTCATCTCGACCGCCTGACCCGTCTCTTTGCACTCGGCGATGGCCACCCGGGCCTGCTCGACCAGGCCCGCCCGGCGTTCGGCGCGGAAGCCGGCGATGTCCAACATCAGGCGGGAGCGTTCCCCGGTTTCGGACTGCACCGCGAGGCGAGTGAGCTCCTGGAGGGCGTCCAGGACCTTGCCGTCGGGTCCCACCAGACGGCGCGGAACCCGCCCTTCCTCGGAGTCCACGATCGACACCACGGCTCGGTCGCCGTCAACATCAAGGTCGATATCGCCGTCCAGATCCGCGATGTCCAGCAGGGTCTCCAAGAAGTCCGCCGCGACTTCACCCTCCCGTTCGAGGGACGGCCCACCGGAGCGCGCACCGCGCTCGGTGCCAGCGGCGTCGCTCGCGCGGGGCGCCTCATTCGGCTCGACAGCGGCGTCGTCCGCGAGGTCAACGTCAGCGGGGGTGGTCTCGCTCATGCCTGCATCTCTCCTTTATCCGGGTGGCCTGCCGGCCCGCCCGTCGTTCGTTGTCGAACTGCCCGGGGTCACTGCCCCAAATTCACTGCCCCGGGGGCTGCACGGCTTACACCGTGGGCGGTTTGTCCTGGGGCTTGCCCTGCGTCGCGCGAGGCTTGGCGCCAGGACCCGTCCCCGAGGTCCCCGGGGGCCGCTTGGTGGCGCGGTTCTTGCGCTTGGGCTGCTGGCGCTGTCCACCGCGCGGCGCCTCCGGCACGTCGGCGATCGTGGTGCCGCTGGCGGCCGTGGCGCCACCCAGCGTCGGCGTGGTCGGCAGCGGCTTGCCCTTGCGGGCGCGGCGCTCGTGCATCGCCTTCTCGGCCATCGAGCCCGGGGCCGGCATCCGGCGGATCACATAGAACTGCTGCAGCATCGACCAGATGTTGGTGACGAACCAGTAGATCAGCACACCGATGGGGAAGTTGATACCCGAGATCGCGAAGACCAGTGGCAGCACATAGAGCAGGACCTTCTGCTGGCGGGCGAAGGGGTTGTCCATCGCCGACGCCGGCATGTTCTTGGTCATCAGCTGGCGCTGCGTGGTGAACGTGGTCACCGACATCAAGATGATGAGGACGATCGTGACGATCTTGACGTTGAGGTTGGTCGCCCCGACGAACTTGTCCGAGAGCTGCGCACCGAAGATCTGCGCCTGTTCGGCCTGCCGAGCCACCGTTTGGGTGAGCGGGCCGATCGCGCTGCGGCGCCCCTCGGCGATCGGCTCCAGGCCGTTGAGCACCCGGAAGAGACCGAAGAAGATCGGCGACTGGGCCAGGATCGGCAGACACGAGGAGAACGGGTTGGTGCCGGAGCTGCGATAGAGCTCCATCGTCTCCTGCGTCATCTTCTGACGCGATTCGGGATCAGTCTTGCCCTTGTACTTGGCCTGGATCTTTTGCAGCTCGGGGGAGATGAGCTGCATATTGCGCGAGGCCTTGATCTGCTTGACAAACAGCGGGATCAACGCCGCGCGCATGACCAGCACGAGGCCCACGATGGACAGCCCCCAGGTCCAGCCCGAGTCCGCAGGCATACCGATCGCGGCGAAGAGCTGGTGGAAGCCGTACATGATCCAGGCCACCACCCACTCAATCGGGTAGAGGATGCTGTTGAAGAAGTCGCCCATGCTGTCCTAACTCGTCGGCTTCGGCTCGGGTTCTGTGTGCTGGGCACGTATGTCGTCCCGCCCAGGGACGTGGTCGACGCCGCCGGCCGCCCACGGGTGGCAACGCAGCAGTCGTCGGGTGGCCAGGTAGCTGCCCTTGATCGGACCGAACCGCTCCAGGGCGGTCACGGCATACGCAGAGCAAGAGGGGTAATAGCGACAGGTCGGCGGCGTGAGCGGGGAGATCACGCGCTGATAGACGCGGATCACCCCGATCAACGGCAGTGCAACCAGCCGGCTAAGGGTCATCGCGGGGCGCTCCACCGTGGGCCCAAGCCGGTCAATGCCCGGTCCAGGGCCGAGCCCAAGGCCGCGCTGTCCGCGGCCGCGGCGGCCGGCAGCGCACGCACCACATAGTCGGTGCCGGGCCGCAACCGGTCCAACCGGCCCCGGCACTGCTCACGTAAGCGGCGCTTGGTGCGATTGCGCACCACCGAGCCGCCCACGGCCTTGGAGACGACAAAGCCCACCCGGGCCGGATCGCTTTCGCGTCCGGGGGTGGCATTGGCGTAGAGGATCACCAGGTGCGCCGCAGCGCTCGCACGGCCGCGTCGCCGCAGCACAGCAGAGAAGTCGGCGCTGGAACGCAATCGGTGCTGTGCCGGGAGCACAGCGCCGCTCGGCTCAGGCCGAGAGCTCGGCGCGGCCCTTGCGGCGGCGTGCCGCGAGGATCGCGCGACCGGCGCGGGTGCTCATCCGGGCGCGGAACCCGTGGTTCTTGGCCCGGCGGCGGTTGTTCGGCTGGAACGTACGCTTGCTCACGTCGTGCTTCTTCCGTCTGTCGACCGGTGTGGGGTCGCCGTCTGCGGCTGACCCCGGCACCGATTGTGGGTGGCTATACCGGCCTCGCTCACCAAGGGTGCGCGGTCGTCGGCCGCAATCGGAAGCCCGCCACCCCGCATACAGGGTCGTGGGCATGCGAAAACGGCCGCAAGGCCAACGAAACGGTACGGCACCGCTTCCGGAGCGGTCAAACTCCCACCCGTATGGCGGGTACCCGCCCAACCGCACTAGCCTGCCAGGAGCCGACGATACCAGCCAGTAACGACACGCCCCTGACGTCGCTCGCGACGGCGCGGTGTGTCCATAATGCATCTCTGCCCAGTGGCCGGGGCCGCGGCTTCACGCGCGGGCCCGGGGCGCGCGCCGGGCTACCCACAGGATGTGGACAATCTTGTGGACGCTGCAATGGAAGGACGGTGCCGATGTCCGAGCACTCCCCGGACCTGGGCATTCTGTGGTCGAAGGTGATGACCACGCTGGAGGCCGATGGTGCCTCCGCCCACAACCGCGCCTTCCTGGCCACCGCCAAGATCAAGGGGGTGCTGGAGGATACCGTCCTGGTGGCGGTGAGCAGCGATTTCGCCAAGCAGGTCTTGGAGCAGCGGGTGCGCGCCTCGGTGCTCGCCGCCCTGGCCGCCCAGCTCGGCAGTGATGTCACGCTCGCAGTGACCGTGGACCCGGCTCTTGCCGAGGACGGCTATGACCTCTTCTCCAGCACCGCGGCGCTGCCAGACCCGGACGAGGTGGTCGAGGACGAGGACGAGGATCCGCTCGATCTCGCCGGACCTAGCGGTATGGCGCTTCCCTCAGTGGCCCTCGAGGAGCTCGGCGCCACCCGCCTCAACCCGAAGTACATCTTCGAGACCTTCGTCATCGGCTCCAGCAACCGCTTCGCGCACGCGGCGGCGCTCGCGGTCTCCGAGGCTCCGGCCAAGGCCTACAACCCGCTCTTCATCTATGGCGGGTCCGGGCTGGGCAAGACCCACCTGCTGCATGCGATCGGCCATTACGCCCGCAATCTCTATCCACAACTGCGAGTGCGCTATGTGAACTCTGAGGAGTTCACCAATGACTTCATCAACTCCATCCGTGATGACCGAGCCGCGAATTTTCAAAGCCGCTACCGCGAGGTCGACGTCCTGCTCATCGACGACATCCAATTCCTGTCGGGCAAGGAGCAGACGCAGGAGGAGTTCTTCCACACCTTCAACAGCCTGCACAACGCCAACAAGCAGGTCGTAATCACCTCCGACGTCCAGCCCAAGCACCTCAACGGCTTCGAGGACCGCATGGTCTCCCGCTTCGAATGGGGACTGCTCACCGACGTTCAGCCACCGGACCTAGAGACCCGCATCGCAATCCTGCGCAAGAAGGCGCTCCAGGAGAATCTCAGCGTCCCCCCGGAGGTGCTGGAGTTCATCGCCTCGCGCATCTCGACCAATATCCGCGAACTCGAGGGCGCGCTGATCCGGGTGACCGCCTTCGCCAGCCTCAACCGGCAGGCCGTCGATCTGCCACTGGCCGAGATCGTGCTCAAGGACCTGATCCCCAATGAGCACGCCAACCAGATCTCCAGCGCCACGATCATGGCGCAGACCGCCGCCTACTTCGGGTTGACCATCGAGGACCTGCAAGGCGCCTCCCGTTCCCGGGTGCTGGTCACCGCCCGCCAGATCGCCATGTACCTATGCCGCGAGCTCACCGAGCTCTCCTTGCCCAAGATCGGCCAACAGTTCGGCGGCCGCGATCACACCACGGTCATGCACGCGGACAAGAAGATTCGCCAGTTGATGGCCGAGCGCCGGGCGATCTACAACCAGGTCACCGAGTTGACCAACCGGATCAAGAGCCAGGGCGCCTGAGCCGCACCATCCACAATGCTGTCCACAACGGTGGACGGTGCGTTGCCATTTCGACACCTTCTCGACACGCGCGGGACGCATGCCCGCTGACGTGCTCCTTCGCCCTCCCCTTTCCACATCTTGGGGACAAGCCTGTGTATGACGCCCATCCGCCCCACCGAGGTGCTGTGGACACGGCCGATTCGCCTGGGGATTGCCGGGGATAACTGACCTCAGTCATCGGCAGTTCCACGGCATACCTGGGGATGAATTCTTGCCGTCCTCAGGCGCCCCGACTTATCCCCAGCCCAGGCCCACCCTCGTCCCCAGCGACAATCGGCCGTTGACCTGCACCGATACCGGTTATCACCAGAGTGCACACCGGCTATGACGACGACTACCTATGACCTCTGGCTGAAAGCGGCCCCGAGGACGAACTGGGGACAAGCGGCCGATGACCCCCATACCGGGGCTAGCCAGCGATGCTCCCAACTTTCACGGGCCACGGCGGGCGGCTAAGGTCAGGAGTCCGTCCGTCGCCGGGGAATCAGCGGCGGTCCGTTCCAGTGTTGTGCCCGCGATGGCCGCGGGTATGCCCGTGCGAAGGTGGTTGGCAGTGAGATTCCGGGTCGAGCGCGATGTCCTGGCCGAGGCCGTCACCTGGGTGGCTCGCGGGCTGCCGATGCGCCCCGCGGTGCCGGTGCTGGCCGGCGTGCTGATCGATGCGGGCACCGATGGCACGGTGACCCTGTCCGCATTCGACTACGAGGTCTCCGCACGGATCACCGTGAGCGCCGAGGTCTCCGAGCCCGGCACCGTGCTGGTGCTCGGCCGCCTGCTCTCCGATATCTCCCGCGCCCTGCCCGGCGACAAGCCGGTCGACGTGGCCACCGATGGCAGCAAGGTGCAGGTCACCTGCGGCTCCTCCCGCTTCGCGCTGCTGCAGATGCCGGCCTCGGACTATCCGACGCTGCCCACCCAGCCGGACGCCAGCGGCACCATCGATGGCCAGACCTTCGCCCAGGCGGTGGCCCAGGTCGCGATCGCCGCCGACCGCGGCGACACCCTGCCGATCCTCACCGGAGTGCGCGTGGAGATCGAGGGCGAGAAGGTCACCTTCCTGGCC
>CAKZIH010000249.1 GCA_936931335.1 uncultured Nostocoides sp.
GCGCGGCGGACCCGGCCAGCGCCGAGGCCAGAGCGGCGGTGCGGGCGCGGTGCGTCCTCATAGCGATCCTTCAGTGCGGGTCTCGGCAGCAGTGCCGCCGGTGGCGGGGTGATCGGGGGTGCGCCGATCGGCGGGGCGCGGATTGGTGGGGCGCGGATTGGTGGCGCGCCGATCCGCCAGGGCCCGGGGCGAGGTGAGATAGCCGAGCCCCCAGGCCCAGTGCATCACCGCCAGGGCCACGGGGGTCAGCGCGCGAACCGGCAGGGGCTCGGAGCGCGCCGCGAGCACGCCGCCTACGCCGATCGCCCCGGCATAGCCGGCCGGCACCAGCCAGGCGGGGCGCCATACCAGCCCGACGAGCGCGGCCGCCGCGGTGCCCACGACCATTGTCGGCGGCGCGAGATAGCGCGGGTTGATCGTGCCCTCGTGGTGACGGGCGATGACATGGCGCCATTGGCCGTAATGGAAATACTGCCGAGCGAGCGCCGCCGGGGTGTTGCGCGGGCGGTAGGTGACCAGCAGTTCGGGGGTGAACCAGATCCGCCCGCCCAGGCCGCGAATGCGGTGGTTCATCTCCCAGTCCTGGGCGCGCTGGTAGTGCTCGTCGAAGCCGCCGACGCGTTCCAACATCGCGCGCCGGAACACCCCGAGATAGACGGTCTGGGCCTCGCCGGCTGCCCCACCGGTATGGAATGCGGCATTGCCCACCCCGATCCGGCTGCGCATCGCGGTGGCCACCGCCCGTTGGAATGGGGTGCGCCCCTGCGCATACATGATCCCGCCGACATTGTCCGCGTCCTGCTCCTGCAGGATCCGTACGGCGACGCTCAGGTAGTCCACGGGAATCTCGGCATGACCATCGACCCGGGCGATGATCTCGCCACGGGAGGCGGCGATCGCGGCATTGAGCCCCGCCGGCGTGCGCCCGGTTGGGTTGTCTACCAAGCAAATTCGCGGATCGGCCAGGGCCAGCCCGGCCGCTACCGCGTCGGTGTTATCGCTGGACGGGCCGAGCGCCAGCACGATTTCGATCTCACCGGGATAGTCCTGACCCTGGATCATCGCGACCGCGTCGGCCAGATGGCGCTCCTCGTTCAGCACCGGCACGACGACCGAGACCACCGGCGGGGTGGATTGCAGTGGCTTGGTCTGCGGGGAGGGCACGCTCACGGCTCCCAGTATCCCGGTTCGTTCAGCCGCGCCACGTACCCTCTGCGGTATGACCGACCGATCCGAGGGCCGGCGCGACCACTCCGACGACGTGCAGCCCATCCCCCAGGGCCGCCGCGATCTTCGTGACCCCGCGCGCCGCCCCGCCTCCCCCGGATCGGTTGGACGGGGCGGGTCCGCGTCCGCTGGGAGTGCGGACTGGACGCGGCCGTTGGCCGGCCATGCGGACGACCCGGCTCCTGCTCACGAACCGGACGATTGGGACGATTGGGCCGCCCGGCAGCCGGCGCGAGCCCGGCGCGAGGTCCCGCCAGCGCGGCCCACAGCGCCGCAGACCACAGCGTCCCAGCCCAGAACGTCGCAGCCCACGCCGCGGCGGGCCGCCGGGGATGTCGACCCGGAGCGGGACTCTCGGCGTTCGAGCGAGCCCTATCGCTCGGCCCCGGGCAGCCGCGAGTGGACAAATCCACCCACGCGGGCGATCCCCCAGGAGGCCCGGCAACCGCTGGCGCCGGATTACCGGCGGCCCAACCCCGACCGACCCGACCCCGGCCGAACCGACCCCCGCCGACCCGGGCCCGGACGCCCGGGGCCGCCCACGGCATACCGGGGCAATGGAGCGACGGCCATGCCCCGGCGCCGGCCCCGCCACGGACTGCGTCGGGCCGTGGCCCTGGTCATGCTGCTCGCAGTCCTCTGGGTGGCGGCGACCGGCTGGGCGGTGCGGTCGGCGTGGAGCAGCGTGGACCGGGTCGAGGCGACTCCGGTGGGCGGCCACATCGGCGACACCGCGGGCCGCAACTACCTCATGGTCGGCTCGGACGGACGCACCGACCTGACCCCGCAGGAGCGCCGCAAGCTGGGCACCGGGTTCACCGAGGGGGCCCGGACCGACTCGATCATGGTGCTGCATACCGGCACCGGCAAACCGACCCTGCTCTCGCTGCCCCGGGACTCGTACGTGGAAATCCCCGGCCACGGGATGAACAAGATCAACGCCGCCTTTGCGATCGGCGGTCCGCCGCTGCTCGGCGCAACCGTGGAGAAGGCAACGGGCCTGCACCTTGACGGCTATGTAGAGATCGGCTTCGGCGGCTTCGCCGAGCTTGTCGATTCCGTCGGCGGGGTGAAGATGTGCCTCAAGACGCCGATTGCGGACGAGAAGGCCCACATCAACCTGCCCGCGGGCTGCCAAACCCTGGACGGCAAGAACGCCCTCGGGTATGTCCGGGCCCGATATTTCGATCCCGAGGGCGACCTGGGCCGGGTGAAGCGGCAGCGGCAATTCCTTGGGGCGCTGATGGGCAAGATCGCCACCCCCGGGACCGCTCTGCTGCCCTGGCGACTGCATTCGACCGGCACGGCCGCCGCGAGCGCAGTCACGGTCGGGGCCGACGACGGGATGATCGGGACCGGCCGGGCCTTCCTCGGCCTGCGCGCCGTAGCCGGTGGGTCGGGCAATTCGGTCACGGTGCCGGTGTCCAACCCCAGCCTGCCCACGCCGGTCGGTGCGGCGGTCGAATGGGATTCCGCTGGCGCGCAACGGCTTTTTGCGGCATTGCGCGACGGCAAAGAGATCCCATCCGACCTGCTCACCCCACCGACCGGCTGAGGGCCTAGCGGGCTGGCGCCGGGCTCAGCAGGGGCCAGCCGGCGTCTTGCGCATCACCAGATCGATCTTGCCCTGGGCGCCGCTGAGCCAGACCACCGCCTTGCCCTCATCCACATGGAAGAGGTAGGCCCCGCCCTTGTCGCAAGTCACCGGCACGGCGGTGCCACCGGCTAGCGGCTTCTGGATCACCTCGCGGTGGAAGGTGAGCAGCGACTTGGGTCGGATCTGCGTCATCGCGCTCTCCGTGGCCTGCAGGGTGAGTTCGGCATACCAAGGGGTGGGTAGCGCGATCTCGTTGAGGACGCGCTTGCTGGTCAGGGTCCGCGGACTGACATATGCCGTGACCTTGGGCCCATCGGGCCAATCCCGGTGCCAATCGACGAACGTCCACACCACCTTGTCGTTCAAGGCGACCGGCCGCCACGTAGTATCCAGGTCCGAGTCCACCACCCGCTTACGGGCGACGACCTTCAAGGTCGCCGCATCCCGGACGACCAAGTCTTTCCTGGTGCGCGGGCCCTCGACATGCGCGAGAGTCCGCGCACTCAGACTCGGCAGGTGCGCCGCTGACTCGCCCGCGGACTCCAGTCGACGGATCTGCCCGCTCCCGATAGTCGCGACATTGATCATCGCGTCCGGACCGTCACTCGAATCATAGGAATCCTGCCAAGCCAACCGCCCGCCCGCCAAGCTGGGGTAGGCGTAGAAATGGGCCATATCGTCCTGGGCGACCCAGGCGCCCTTCTTGGTCGTGGTGTCGTACAGCCACAACCGCATGGTGACCCAGTCCGTGGTGGTCGCCGCGACATAGCGACCATCGGTTGCCAGTTCGATCACCCGCTGGCCGTCGGGAACCTCAACCCATTCCGCAGCAGTGCCATCAGTGCGCCCAGTGAAGAACGACCCGGTGACGGGGTCGAGCGTGTCGATGGCCCAGCGGCCGCCACCGGCGACCGGCGGATTCCAGTCGCTGAATGCGGGCAGGTCGGACATCAGGACCCGGTCGGCGTCCGTGGGCGCCTTCATCTCCCAACCCCGGACGATCCCGCGGACATCGAAGGCCTTGACGATCACCGCCTGCTGCGCCGCGGTGAGCTTCAACTCCTTAGCAGCCGCCAGGGTGGCCTCCCGGGCATCGGTGAAGGTCGCCCACGGACCCAGGTATGCGCTGAGCCCCCGATAGATAACCTTGTCCGCCAGCGTGGGGTCGAGCGCCTGCCGGATGTCCCACAGGGCGCCGCCAAAGATCGTGGCGTTGAGGTGGACGCCACCGAGGTCGACGAGGGTGCCCGTGTAGTCCTTCACGGTCCGGCCATCGTCCAGGTTGCGCAGCGCGCACTTGCCGGGGGCCAGGGTGCGGCACAGGTTCTCCCCCAGCAGGCCAGTGCCCGGTGTGCCCATCGCGGCCGCCGACTGGCCGTTGTCCACGGCGTTGCCGAAGTAGTCGGCATACGCCTCATGCATCGCCCCGGACTGGCTCTGGTAAATGAAGCCCGCTGTATGGTCGATCACCCCGTGGGTCATCTCGTGGCCGACCACGTCGACGTCCGCCGAGAGGGGCAGGTATTCGTCGTCGCCGAGGCCGATGACCATCTGGCCGCCGTCCCAATAGGCGTTGACCATCTGCTCGCCGGTGACATGGATGAGGTCGCCGCCCTGACCATCGATTCCGTTGCGGCCCAACACCTTCTGGTAATAGTCCGCGGTCGCCGCGACATCGAGGTGGGCATCGATGCTCCCCCGCTGGGTCTCGTCGGCACCAAACGGCAGCCGCGCCTGCGTGATCGGCACCCAGGCCCCGTCCTCCGTGACGCGCTTGCCCACGATCGCCGGACCGCGCGGCGCGCGGGTGACATCGGTCAACGCATACTGCCCGCCGGACTTGTCGGCGTGGACCCGGACCTGCGCGCCATGGAGCGTGCGCTCGGTGGAGGTGACGTCGATCTCCTTGCGCCGGGTCAGATCGAGGACGACCGAGCCGGTGCTCGCGCCGAGATACACATCCCGGACCTCGCCGCTGCGCCCAACCGTGAGCGACATCCGGCGGGTCAGCACCCCCGAACCGATCGGCACGATGACCAGTTCACCGGCCTTGACCGAGATCCGCTCGGCGGGGTAGCGCCGCTGCGCCATCTGGGTGAATACCCGCTCCAGCGTGGCTGTCGGCACCGTCGCACCGGCCGCGCCGGCCGGCGGCAGGGCCGTGGCGGTGCCATCGGTGGTGCCGCGCACCACATACGAGCCGGGCCGGCCGTCCAGGCGGACGACATACTGCCCACCGAGCACCGGTATGCCGTCGACCCGCTGCGCGAGCCGGACGACCGTGCCGAGTTCGTCGGTCGATTCGGAGAGAATCTGCAGGTCACCGCGGCCGCGATGGTTGCCGCTGGCGTATGCCAGTGCCGCCGCCCCTGCGGTGGCGCCCGGTGCGGGCACGGACAAGCCGGTGCGCACCGCGGCGGGCTCGGGCACGGTGGTGCGCGGGGTGGCCCGGGCGTCGCTGCCGGAGACCGGCTTGACCGTGGCCGATTCCCAGGCGCCGAAGGCGGAACCGGGCACCGGCGTCGCGGAATCCGCGGACGGCGCCGATGCTGCGGCCGGGGCCGGGCCGGCGAGCGCGGGCAGGCTGCCCAGCGCGATCGGGGCAGCCACCAGGGCCGCGAGGGCGGAACGACGACGAGCAGACATTCGAAATCCCCTTTGATTGACCGGCGCGAGCCGGGCGGTCGTGGGGACCGGTGCGGCCCCACGTCCCCTAGACGCCCGGGCCGGGTATGCGGTTGGCGGGATCTCGAATTACTTTCGCAATGATCACCCGTGAAAACCTCAGCGGCGCAACAGTGCCCGCGCCATCACCATTCGCTGAATCTGGTTCGTGCCCTCGTAGATCTGGGTGATCTTGGCGTCGCGCATCAGCCGCTCCGCCGGGAAGTCCTTGACGTAGCCCGAGCCGCCAAGCAACTGGACCGCATCGGTGGTGACCTTCATCGCCACGTCGGAGGCAAAACACTTGGCCGCGGCGCCAAAGAAGCCCAGGTCGGCCTCGTCACGCTCGGACTTGGCGGCCGCGACATACACCAGTTGGCGGGCGGCTTCGAGCTCCATCGCCATATCGGCGAGCATGAACTGCACGCCCTGGAACTCGCCGATCGCCTTGCCGAACTGCTTGCGCTCCTTGACATAGGAGAGCGCCAGGTCCAGGGCACCCTGGGCGATACCCACCGCCTGGGCGCCGATGGTGATGCGCGTGTGGTCCAAGGTGCGCAGGGCGATCCGCAGACCCTCGCCGCGCCCGCCCACCATCCGATCCGCCGGGATGGTGCACCCGCTGAAGATCAATTCGCGGGTGGGGCTGCCCTTGATGCCGAGCTTGCGCTCCGGCTCGCCGAAGGTGAACCCGGGGTCGTCCTTCTCCACGACGAAGGCGCTGATATTGCGGCCGCGTTCGCCGTCGGGGTCGGTCACCGCCATCACCGTGTAGTACTGCGACTCCCCAGCATTGGTGATCCACGCCTTCTGTCCGTTGAGGGTAAAGGTGCCATCGCCATTGTCGAGCGCCCGGCAGGTCATCGACGCGGTGTCACTGCCGGCCTCACGCTCGGAAAGCCCGTACGAGAAACTCGCCTCACCGGCGGCCACCGGGGACAGATAGCGCTGCTTGAGCTCCTCGCTGCCGGCGAGGATGACCGGCATACTGCCGAGCTTGTTGACCGCGGGGATCAGCGACGACGAGGCACAGGCGCGGGCGACCTCCTCGATGACGATGCAGGTGGCCAGGGCGTCGGCACCGACGCCGCCATACTCCTCGGCGATATGCGGGGCGAAGAAGTCGCTGGCGACCAGCGCCTCGTGCGCCTCCCGCGGATAGCGGGAATGTTCGTCCACCTCGGCGGCGTAGGGCGCGATCTTGGCGCGCGCCACATCCCGCACGGCCTCACGGATGGCCTCGTGGTCCTCGCTGAGGCGGTAGCTGTCGAAGTCCGGATTCGTCACCAGCGCAGCTTAGGCCAGCCCCATCCGATCGCCCGCGCGCTCAGCCGCGGAAGAGGTGGGGTCGGTGGTGGTGACCGTGCTCCGGCGCCGCCGGGAGCAGTTGCGGCATGACCTCACGCTCAAAGAGCTCCACCCCGGACAGGTCGTATGCCGATTCCGCGAAATAGGTGATGGCGTAGGCCAGCCCCTGGGCCTGCAGGCCGGTGAGCCGTTCCAGGATCTGCTCCGGCGTGCCCACCGCCGGCTGGGTGCGCAGGGTGCCCACCGCCTTGTCGACCTCGCCCGCCGAGATGCCCGCGCGGGTGAGGTGATCGGCATACCAGCTCAACCGGTCCTCGACCTCGCGCTCATCGGCCCCGATGACCACGTTGTAGTTGGCGCTGCGCACGATGGTCTCGAAGTCGCGGCCCAGGTCGGCGCAGTGCTCGCGCAGGATCTGCGACTTGCGCACGAAGCCCTCGGGCGTGCCGTCGAAGTTGGTGTAATCGGCATACTCGGCGGCGATGCGCAGGGTCTTGCGCTCGCCGCCGCCGGCGATCCACAGCGGTATGCCGTTGGCCGCCGACCCCGGCTGCGAGGTGCCCTGCAGCGGCCGCGGGGCGCACAGCGCGCCGTCCACCTGGTAATGCTGCCCGGCCAGGGTCGCCGAGCCGGTGGTCCACGCCTGGCGCATGATCTCCACGCCCTCGCGCAGCCGGGCCAAGCGCTCCCCGGCGCCCGGGAAGCCATACCCGTAGGCGCGCCATTCGTGCTCATACCAGCCGGCACCGATGCCCATCTCGAGGCGGCCCTCGGAGATCACATCGACGGTGGCCGCGACCTTGGCCAGATAGGCGGGGTTGCGGTAGCTCATGCACGTGCACATCTGCCCCAGGCGCACCCGACCGGTGACCGCGGCGAAGGCCGACATCAGCGTCCACGCCTCGTGAGTCGCGTCCGCGGTCGGCTCCGGCACCGTATGGAAGTGGTCGTAGACCCAGATCGACTCCCAGGCCGGTTCGGCATCGGCGCGCCGGGCCAGGCCGGCCATCACGCCCCAGTGCATCGCCGGGTCGATCCCGGCCAGATCCGTGCGCCAGCCCTGCGGGATGAAGATGCCGAATCTCATGCTTTCGACGTTACCGCGCATCCCGACGGGCCACCGGCGGCGGGGCGGGCAACGGCCTACGGCCTACGGCCTAGACTTCCCGATCATGTCCCCCACCGCTCCCGCGACCGTCGCCATTGTCGGCACTTCCTATGTCGGCCTCTCCCTGGCGATGCTGCTGGGTCGACACAACCATGTGCGGGCGCACGACATCGACGAGCGCAAGATCGACCTGCTGCGTGCCGGTCGCAGCCCGATCACCGATCCCGACATCGAGCGTTTCCTTGCTCACGAGGATCTGGACATCACCTATACGACCTCTCCCGAGGAGGCGTATGCCGGGGCCGAGTTCGTCGTCATCGCCACCCCGACCAATTACGACGAGGTGACGAACTACTTCGACACCCGCTCGGTGGAGTCGGTGATCCGCGACGTGCAGCGCATCAATCCGGACGCGGTGATGGTCATCAAGTCGACGATCCCGGTCGGTTTCACCGCGGGTATCCGCGAGCGGCTGGGGACCGAGAATGTGATCTTCTCCCCCGAGTTCCTGCGCGAGGGTCGCGCGCTGCACGACAATCTCCACCCCAGCCGGATCGTCGTCGGCGAGGTGAGCGAGCGGGGACAGCGTTTCGCCGACTTGCTGCGCGACGCCAGCGAGGAGCCGCAGGCGCCGATCCTGCTCACCGGCAGCACCGAGGCCGAGGCGATCAAGCTCTTTGCCAATACCTACCTGGCGATGCGCGTGGCCTACTTCAACGAACTGGACACCTTCGCCTCGACACACGGGCTGGACACCCGTCAGATCATCGATGGTGTGGCGCTGGACCCGCGGATCGGGGCGCACTACAACAACCCGAGCTTCGGTTATGGCGGCTACTGCCTGCCCAAGGACACCAAGCAGTTGCTGGCCAACTACCGGAATGTGCCGCAAACGCTGATCTCGGCGATCGTGGCGGCCAACACCACCCGCAAGGACTTCGTCGCCGACGACATCGTCGCCAAGGCGCCGCAGGTGGTGGGCATCTATCGGCTGATCATGAAGGCCGGGTCCGACAACTTCCGCTCCTCATCGGTGCAGGGGATCATGAAGCGGATCAAGGCCAAGGGGATCGAGGTCATCGTCTACGAGCCCGAGTTCGGTGAGGACAGCTTCTACGGCTCCGAGGTCGTCGGCCTGGCGGAACTCAAGGAGCGGGCCGACCTCATCGTGGCCAACCGCCGCACCCCCGAGCTGGCCGATGTCGCGGACAAGATCTATACCCGGGATCTGTTCGGCAGCGACTGAGCCGGGCTCACCGGTACCCCGGGTGGCGCGGCATACCGGCGCAGGTATGCCGTCCCAGCCGGCGGGCCAACCGGGACGGCACACCGGGACTCATTCCTGCCAATCGCTCGGCGGGGCCGGAACCTGGCCGGCCGGTAGCGGCCGGTTGAAGCGGACCATATTGCCGACCGGATCGCGGAAGGCGCAGTCGCGCACCCCATAGAACTGGTCTTGCGGCTCCTGGAGCACCTCCGCGCCGCTGCCGCGGACGTGCTCGAAGAGCGCATCGACATCGTCGACAGTGAACATCACGGCCGAGAGCAGGCCCTTGGCCAGCAGGTCGTGCATGGCGTCGGCGTCGCTATTGCTCAGCGGCAGCCCGCCGCCGGTGTAATTGTGCAGGACGATCTCGATGTCGGGCTGCTTGGGGGTGCTCAGCGTGACCCAGCGGAAGTCCCCGTTCTGGACATCGGTATGCACGGCCAGGCCGAGGGTGTCGCGATAGAAGCCGAGCGACGCCTCGGTGTCATTGGTGAAGACGAAGACACTGGAGATGGCCAGGGTCGCGGTGGACGGTGCGGATGATGAGGTGGTCATGTCAGCGAAGTTAACCGCCTCGGTATGCCGCGCGCTTCTTCGATCCTGACCGGTTCGCCGAGCCAGCGGCGCTAGCGGCGCGGGCGGGTGACCGCCTTGGCGATGCACCCGGGCACGCCGCGCAGTTCGTCGTGGGGACGCGCCCGATAGGCGCTCGGGGTCTCCCCGACCAATTCGGTGAATCGGCTGGAGAACGACCCCAGGGAGGTACAGCCGACCGCCATACAGACCTCGGTCACCGACTGATCCGTATTGCGCAGCAACGACATTGCCCGCTCGATGCGCCGAGTCATCAACCAGGAGTAAGGGGTTTCCCCGAAGGCTTCCTTGAAGGAGCGCTGGAAATGGCCCACGGACATCAGGCTTTCGCGCGCCAACTGGGGCACGTCGAGTGGCTGGGCATAGTCGCGGTCGATCCGATCCCGCGCCTGCCGCAGCCGGATCAGGTCCGCGCGCTCCATGGGCGCCAGTGTGCCGGATGCGGCACTCGCGGGGGGCCAGGGCGGTGGTGCCCGGGATCGAGTCCCGCGACTGGCGGCTTCGGGAAACTGTCAGACTGCGCGGATGACGACGCACCACGCTTCGGCCGCGCACCGCAATGACCCCGAACTTATCCGCGACCTGCTTGAGGCGCCCGGCACCTGGGCCGTTGTCGGGCTGAGCGACGACCGCTCGCGCACCGCGTGGCCGGTCAGTCGCTTCCTACAGGCCGAACTGGGCAAGACCATCGTTCCGGTCCACCCGTCCGCGGTGAGCGTGCACGGCGAACCCGGGTATGCCGCACTCGCCGACATCCCGGACGACACCCAAGTCGCGGTCGTCGACTGTTTCGTCAACTCCGGCCGGGTCGGCGCGGTCGTGGACGATGCGATCGCGCAGGCCGAGCGCCTCGGGATCCGGGCGATCTGG
>CAKZIH010000250.1 GCA_936931335.1 uncultured Nostocoides sp.
ATGACAGGGCGAACCCTGCGGGTTCGCCCTGTCAACGATGTCTTGAGACATCACACTGTCGGGCTGACAGGATTTGAACCTGCGACCCCCTGACCCCCAGTCAGGTGCGCTACCAAGCTGCGCCACAGCCCGCGGCATGGATTTTCAGTTGTTCGAGCCGACCAGAGCGGGGTAAACCCCTTGACCCCCAGTCAAGTGCGCTACCAAGCTGCGCCACAGCCCGTGGCAATGGCCCCACCGTCGCCGGAAGGGCCGTACCGATCCTAGCCCAAAGGTGAACAGCAGCCGAATCGGCCTCAGCGGCGGCGCTTCTCACGCACTCGCACCGAGACCTCGATCGGCGTCCCCTCAAAGCCGAACTCCTCCCGCAACCGGCGCTCCAGGAAGCGCCGGTAACCCGCCTCCAGGAAGCCGGAGGCGAAGAAGACGAACCGAGGCGGGCGGGTACCCGCCTGGGTGCCGAAGAGGATTCGCGGCTGCTTGCCGCCCCGCACCGGGTGCGGGTGGGCGGCGACGACCTCACCGAGGAAGGCATTGAGTCGGGCCGTCGGGATCCGCGAGTCCCAGGATTCCAGCGCCCGATCCAACGCCGGCACCAGCTTGTCCGTATGCCGTCCGGTCCGCGCGGACAGGTTCACCCGCGGAGCCCACGGCACCTGGACCAGCTCTCGTTCGATCTCGCGCTCCAGGTAGTAGCGCCGCTCCTCATCGAGCAGGTCCCACTTGTTGTACGCGATGACCAGGGCCCGGCCGGAGTCGATGACCTGTTGCACCACGCGGATGTCCTGCTCCGCGATCGGCGTCCCGGCGTCGATGAGGACCACCGCCACCTCGGCCTTCTCCAGCGCCGCCTGGGTACGCAGCGAGGCGTAGAAGTCCGCGCCCCGGGTCTGGTGCACCCGGCGCCGAATGCCGGCGGTGTCGACGAATCGCCACGATCGCCCACCCAGCTCGACGATTTCGTCCACCGGGTCGCGCGTAGTCCCGGCCACGTCGTCGACGACGACGCGCTCGCTGCCGGCGAGCTTGTTGAGCAGGCTGGACTTGCCGACATTCGGGCGGCCCAGCAGCGCCACCCGGCGCGGCCCGCCCTCGGCGATCCCGCCGGCCAGCGTCGACTCCTCCGGCAACACCTCGAGCACCCGGTCGAGCAGGTCCCCCGCGCCGCGGCCGTGCAGCGCGGACACCGGATAGGGCTCTCCCAGACCGAGATTCCACAACGCCAGCGCGTCGGCCTCGAATCGCTGGTCGTCGACCTTGTTGGCCACCAGCACCACCGGCTTGCCGGCCTTGCGCAGCAACCGCACGACCGCCTCGTCGTCGTCGGTGGCACCCACCTTGGCGTCCACGACAAAGATGACCGCGTCCGCCAACTCGACGGCCACCTCGGCCTGCTCGGCCACGCGCAAGTGAATGCCGGTGGCGTCGATGCTCCAGCCGCCGGTGTCCACCAGGGTGAACCGGCGGCCGGACCATTCGGCGGCATACGCGACTCGGTCGCGGGTGACGCCGGGGACGTCCTCGACGACCGCCTCGCGGCGCCCGAGGATGCGGTTGACCAGCGTCGACTTGCCGACATTCGGCCGCCCGACGATCGCCACGACGGGCAGGACGACGCTCCCGCGCTCATCGCCGGCGAGTTCGCCATCCGCGTCGAGGAGGGCGCGGTCCTCTTCGCTGAGCTCGAACTCCTCCAACCCCACCCGCAGGGCGCGGTCCAGCGCCTCGTCGGTGTCACCCGAGGTGGGGATATCGGCCGACTCGGGGACCTCGGCAGCGTCGGGCGGGAGGGCAGTCATACCCTCCAGTCTCCCGTATGCCGTGTGCTCCCCCGAAATCCGCGCCCGCGGCCGCGGGCGGCAGCGTCAGGTGCGCTGCGCCAACCCGCGGGTGACGATCTCGATCGCGGCGGCCACCGAGGCGTCAAAATCGAGTTCGGAGGTGTCCAGCAGGACTACCCCATCGGCGGCGACGGTGAACTGGGCGACGGTGGAGTCGTCCCGGTCGCGGCGGACCACCTCGTCGTGCACGGCGGCCACGGCATTCGCGTCGGCGGTGCCGAGCAGTTGAGTGGAGCGGCGGCTCAGCCGGGCCGACTCGGAGGCGGTGAGCAGGATCCGCACCTCGGCGTCCGGGGCGACAACGGTGGTCAGGTCCCGGCCCTCGGCGACCACTCCCCCGAAGTCATCACCGATCACCGCGATCAGATCGCGCTGCATTTCCACCAGTACCTCGCGCACCCCGAGGTTCGTCGCCACGGCCGACACCGCGCAGGAGACCTCACTGGTGCGAATGGCCTCGGTGACATCGGTGCCGTCCAGTTCCACGCTCGGGTCGTCCGGCTCGGCTGACATACCCAGCGGCAGGTCTTCGGCCACCGCCACGACGGCGGCCTGGTCACTCAGGTCGATGCCCTGCTGCAAGCACCACAGGGTGACGGCGCGGTACATGGCGCCGGTGTCCAGGTAGCCATAGCCGAAATGCTCGGCGACGGCTCGGGAGACACTGGACTTGCCGGAACCGGAGGGGCCATCGATGGCGATGACGACGGGAGCGGACACGGCGTCCGAGCCTAGTGCGGGTGCGCCATACGCTGCGTCATTAGGCATGAATCCGCCAGCCCCGTCGCGTCAGTTCCTGCGCCAACTCCCCCGCCACCGCCGGCATCACCGACAGTTCCAGCAGACCGAAGGGCGCGCCCATCGCGTGCTCCAGGTTGATTTCCTCCAGGTTGATCCCGGCCTCCCCGACATCGTGGAAAACCCGGCCGAGTTGGCCCGGTTCGTCCGGTACCAGCACGACCACCGTCCGGTATGTCGTGGGCGCCGCCCCATGCTTGCCCGGGATCCGATCCCGCCCGGCATTCCCGGCCGCGAGCGCCCCGGCGAGCACCGCGGTGGAGCCCGCCGCCCCGCCCTGGACCGCTCCCGCACCGGAGATCCCTTCCAGCGCAGCGATAACCGCGCCCAGGTCGGTATGCAGTTCGCGCAGCACGGTGGCCACCGCACCGGCGTTGCCGCGCAGGATCTGGGTCCACAGCCGCGGGTCACTCGCGGCGATCCGGGTCACATCGCGTACCCCCGGGCCGGCCAGGCCGACGGCGTCCTCGCTGAGATGTTCCAGCCGAGCGGCCACCAGGCTGGCGGCGACCTGCGGCACATGGGACACCACGGCCACGGCCGCGTCATGCTCCTGCGCCGACAGCGCGCGCACGGCCGCCCCGGCGGCCTCGGCGATTCCGCGCACCAGCGCGACCCCCTCAAGGTCGGTGTCCGGCGCCACTGCGATCACCCACGGCCGACCCTCGAAGAGGTCGATCCGCGCGGCGATCGCCCCGGAACGCTCCCGACCCGCCATGGGGTGGCCACCGACATACCGGCTCAAGTCAGCCACCCCGGCCGCGGCGATATCCGCACGAACGGCGCTCTTCACCGAGGCGACATCGGTGACATAGGCGCCGGGGCAGTCCCGAAGTGCGTGCGCGACAACGGTTCCGGTGACATCCGGCGGCGCGGCGACGACCACCAGTTCGACCCCTTCATCGGAGTCGGCGACGATCCCACCGCTCAGATCGGCGGCCAGCGCCGCGCTGGTTGGCGAGGCGTCCGCCAGGCTGACCGACACCCCGGCCCGCACCAGCACCATCGCCAGGCTGGTACCGATCAGGCCCGTGCCCACCACATGGACCCGGCTCGGCAGCCGCCCGGCGGGCAGTTGTCGCTCGGTCACGCTCGCCATCCCGTCACGGTCGCCATCCGCTCAGAGCCGCGCGGCGTCGTAGAGCCCGCTGATCTCCCGCGGCGAGAGCGCCCGGAACTTGCCCGGCTTGGTCTGGCCCATGCTCACCGGACCCACCTGGGTGCGTGCCAGTGCCAGCACCGGGTGCCCGACCTCGGCCAGCAGGCGGCGCACGATGTGGTTGCGCCCCTCGTGCAGGACCACCTCGACCACGGCCTTGCCGGGGGCAGAGTCCACCAGCCGGAAGCTGTCGACGACGACCATCCCGTCCTCGAGTTCCACGCCCTCGCGCAGGCGCTTGCCGAGGTCGCGGGGAATGGGGCCGGGGACCTGAGCCACATACGTCTTGGGCACGCCGTATGACGGGTGCTGCAGCCGGTTGGCCAGCTCGCCGTCGTTGGTGAGCAGCAACAGACCCTCGGTGTCCGCGTCCAGCCGGCCGACGTGGAAGAGCCGTTCGCGGCGACCCTTGACGTAATCCCCCAGGCACGGGCGGCCCAGATCGTCGCTCATCGTGGAAACCACACCCAGCGGCTTGTTGAACGCCAGGTAGACCTTCTCCGGGTCGGTCTGCACGCGCACGCCGTCGACGTGGATGATCTGCCGGCTGGCATCGACGCGGACACCGAGCTCGGTGACGATCTGCCCGTCCACCTCGACCCGGCCCTCGGCGATGAGCTGTTCGCAGACGCGCCGGGAGCCGATTCCCGCGGCCGCCAACAGCTTTTGCAGCCGGATGCCGTCCGGGTCGTGCACATCGACCGGCTCGCGCTCCACCTCGCGCGGGACGCGGGTGGGCTGGCTCTTCTTGGTCGTCCCGGCATGCTGGGGGCCGCGTCGGCGCATCCCGGGGGTGCCGCCTGAGTCGGGGCCACCACCAGAGCGGCTGGCACCACCAGAGCGGCCAGCACCACCGGGGCGGCCGGCACCGCCGCGAGGGCCGCCGGGGTTATTACGTCGGGCGGGGGGCGGGGTCATGCGCGGTTCTCCTCGGCGAGGTCGTCGATGGTGTCCAGATCGGGCAGGTATGGCGCGAGGGCCGGCAGGTCGTCGAGGTCGCGCAGCCCCATCCGCTCCAGGAAGTAGTCGGTGGTGCCATAGAGGACGGCTCCGGTTTCGCTCTCGCTGCCCACCTCGGCGACCAGGCCGCGGCTGAGCAGGGTGCGGAAGACCCCGTCCACGTTGACCCCGCGCACCGCGCCGACCCGGCCGCGGGAGATGGGCTGGCGGTAGGCGATCACCGCGAGGGTTTCCAGGGAGGCGGTGGTGAGTTTGGCGGTGGCACCGTCGAGCAGGAAGCGCTCCACGGCGCCGGCATACTCGGGCCGGCTGTAGATCCGCCAGCCGCCGGCGACCTCGCGCAACATGAACCCGCGGTCCGCATAGTCCTCGATCAGGGCGGCGATGTGCTGCTCGACCTGCGGCGGCGGCAGTTCCAGCGCGGTGGCCAGGGCGAGGGTGGCGACCGGTTCGTCGGTGACCATGAGGATCGCCTCGATGGCCGCCTTGGCACCACCGGGCAGGGCCGTCAGGTCGAGGACCGGCGCCTCGTCCGGCTCGCCCGCCTCGTCGATCTGCTCCGTCGGTGCCGGTTGCGTCGGCTCCCCCGGCGCTAGGTCTGGTGTCGCCGCGGGATCCGTCGGGGATTGGCTCATCGCGGCTGCTCCTTGGGCTGGTCCTCGTCGAACTCGTCGCTCACGCTGATCGCTCCCTCGCCGCTGCCGGTCCAGCGAATCGTCAACTCTCCCAAGGCTTCCGCCTGTTCGAAGGAGACCGATGCCTCCCGATACAGCTCCAGGACCGCGAGGAAACGGGCGACGATGACCAGGGTGGAGTCGGCGTCGGCGACCAGGCTGCGGAAGCTGGCCACCCCGGCCGCCCGCAGGCGCTCGCCGAGGATCGCGGCCTGCTCCTGCACGCTGACCATCGGCGCGTGCAGATGCTCCAGCCCCACGGTGGGCACCACCTTGGGCGTCAGCGCCCGCGCGGCGATCATCGCCAACTGCTCCGGCGTGATGCCGATGATCAGTTCCGGCAGCAATGCGGCGTACCGCGGGTCCACCCCAGCCCGGCGTGCGGTCATGGCCTGGGCCGAGGCCATCCGGTCCGCGAAGTCGCCGGCGATCTGCTTATAGGCCCGATATTGCAGCAGCCGCGCGAAGAGCAGGTCGCGCGCCTCGATCAGCGCGAGATCCTCCTCGTCCGCCGGATCCAGTTGCGGCAGTAGGCGAGCGGCCTTGATGTCCAGCAGCGTCGCGGCGACCAGGAGGAATTCGCTGGCCTGGGAGAGGTCCCAATCCTGCCCCTCGCGCAACCGCCGCAGATGCGCCAGGAACTCATCGGTCACCTGGGCCAGCGCGATCTCGGTGATATCGAGCTTGTGCTTGGCGATCAACCCCAAGAGCAGGTCGAAGGGGCCCTCGAAGACGTCGAGATGGACCGAAAAGGCGCTCGCCGGCGCCCGTCGCGTGAGTACCCCGCCGGGCGTACTTTCTGGCGCGACAAGGAGATCGGACGTCATGCCGGCACTCAGGGGGCGCAGCCGCGGGAGATGAGCTCCCGGGCGAGCTGCCGGTAGGCGTTGGCGCCCGAGTGCGCCGAGGCGTAGCTGGTGATTGGTTCAGCGGCCAGCGTCGCGTCCGGGAATTTCACCGTCCGCGAGATCACGGTATGCAGCACCGTCTCCCCGAAGTGGGCGACCACGGACTCGATGACCTCACGGCTGTGCAGGGTGCGACCGTCATACATGGTGGCGAGGATGCCGTCGATCTGCAGGCGCGGGTTAAGCCGGTCGATGATCTTCTGGATGGTCTCCACCAGCAGGGCCACCCCGCGCATCGCGAAGTACTCGGTCTCCAGCGGGATCAGCACGCCATGGGCGGCAGTCAGCGCATTGACGGTGAGCAGCCCGAGCGAGGGCTGGCAGTCGATGAGGATCACGTCGTAGTCGTCGAGCACCGGGCGCAACACCCGGGCGAGCACCTGCTCGCGGGCGACCTCGCCGACCAGCTGCACCTCGGCCGCCGACAGGTCGATATTGGCCGGCACGATGTCTAGGCCCGCGAAGCGCGTCGGCCGGATCACCTCGGTGATGTCGTGACTGCGCTCGATCAGCAGGTCATAGACGGTGATGTCAAGGTCGTTGCTGTTGATCCCCAGGCCCACCGACAACGCCCCCTGCGGGTCGAAGTCGACGAGGAGCACCTTGCGGCCGTATTCGGCAAGTGCCGCACCGAGATTGATCGTGGTCGTGGTCTTGCCCACGCCGCCCTTCTGGTTGCACAGGGCGATCACCCGGGCCGGGCCGTGACCGGCCAGCGGGGCCGGTTCGGGGAAGGCGGGCAGCACCCGTCCGGTGGGTCCATAGGCCCCGACCGCCGCATCCTCGGTGCCGGGCAGGTGCACGTCGGTTCGTTCCACCGGGAGTGCCTCCACAGTCCTATTACCTCCTTGGTCGGCTCACGCCGAGCGACCCCCAAGTTTATCAGCGGGCCCGCGGATGGGAGTGCGCATACACCTCGCGCAGCTGCGCCACGGTCACCTTGGTATAGATCTGCGTCGTGGTCACCGAGGCGTGTCCGAGCAGCTCCTGGACGATGCGCACGTCCGCGCCGCCCTCGAGCAGGTGGGTGGCGAAGGAATGCCGCAGGGTATGCGGGCTCACCTCGGCTGCGACGCCGGCCCGTTCGGTCACCGCCTTGAGGATCCCCCACGCCCCCTGCCGGCTGAGCCGGCCGCCGCGATGGTTGAGCAGCAGCGCCGGGGTGCCCCGGCCGCGTGCGGCCAGGCTCGGCCGGGCCCGGATCCGGTATGCGGTGACCGCCTGCGCGGCATACGAGCCCAGCGGGACCAGGCGTTCCTTGTCGCCCTTGCCCCGCAATCGGATGACGCTCGCCTCGTCGTCGATGTCGTCGACGTCCAGCCCGATCGCCTCGGAAATCCGCGCGCCGCAGCCGTAGAGGATCTCCAGCAAGGCCCGGTCTCGCAGCGCGGCCGGGGTGTCCCCCACCGCGGCGGCATCGAGGATGGCCTCGACCTGCGCCAGCGGGATGGCCTTGGGCAGGCGTTGCGTGGCCCGCGGCGGGGGCACCGCGCGAGCCGGGTCATCTGCGACCTCGCCGTCCAGGGCAAGGAAGCGATGGAAGGTCCGCACCGCCACCAACGCGCGCCCGGCCGAGGACGCCGCCAGCGCGCTGCCCCCGTCGCTTCCGGCACGGATGGCGACCAGGAAGTCGCGCACCTGCTCCTGGCCGGCCGCGGCCGGATCGGTGATGCCCAGCGAACGCAGATAGGCGGCATACCGGCCGATATCGCGCCGGTATGCCGCCAATGTATGCCGCGAGAGCCCTCGCTCGACGTCCAGATGGGTCAGCCAGGAGCTGACCGCCGAGGCGAGGGCGTCGCGGGGCTGGCTCACCTCAGGCGAGGACGGATTGCAGGTCCTCGCACGGCAGGTCGAAGGCGTCGGCGACGCCCTGATAGGTGACCTGCCCGGCGTGAGTGTTCAGACCCTTGGCGAGGGAGGGGTCGGCGCGCAGCGCGTCCTGCCAGCCGGCGTCGGCGATGCGAACCGCATACGGGAGGGTGGCATTGGTCAGGGCCCAGGTGGAGGTGTTGGGCACCGCGCCCGGCATATTCGCCACGCAGTAGTAGATCGAGTTGTGCACCTCGAAGGTCGGGTCGGAGTGCGTCGTCGGGCGCGAGCCCTCGAAGCACCCACCCTGGTCGATCGCCACGTCGACGAGCACCGAGCCGGGCTTCATCTGAGAAACCATCTCGTCGGTGACCAGCTTCGGTGCCTTGGCGCCGGGGATGAGCACGGTGCCGATGACCATGTCCGCGGCCAGCACTTCCTGGCGCACGGTCAGGCTGTTGGAGGCGATCTGGTGGACGCGGTTGTCGTAGCGCCAGAAGCTCATCCGCAGCTTGTCCAGGTCGGTGTCCAGCAGCGTGACCTCGGCGCCCATACCCAGGGCGATATTCGCGGCGTTCTGGCCGGCGACCCCGGCACCGAGCACGACGACCTTGGCCTGGGCGACCCCACCGACGCCACCCATGAGGACGCCGCGGCCCCCGGAGGCCTTCATCAGGGAGTAGGCGCCGACCTGCGGCGCGAGGCAGCCGGCGACCTCGGACATCGGATAGAGCAGAGGCAGCATGCCATTGGGTAGCTGCACCGTCTCATAGGCGATCGCGGTGACCTTCTTGTCGATGAGCTGCTGAGTCAACGGCTGATCGGCGGCCAGGTGGAGGTAGGTGAAGAGCACCTGGCCCTCGCGCAGGCGGTGGTATTCCTGCTCGACCGGCTCCTTGACCTTCATCACCATGTCCGACTCGCCCCATACGTCATCGGCGGAGTCGAGGATCTGCGCGCCCTGCGCGACGAACTCCTCATCGGGGATCGAGCTGCCTAGGCCGGCCCCCTTCTGGATAACGACCTCATGCCCGTGCTTGACCAGCTCGTGCACGCCGACCGGGGTGATGCCCACCCGGTACTCATTGTTCTTGACCTCGGAGGGAACGCCGACCTTCACCAGAACTCCTTCGCCCTGCACGTATGCCGCGTGCTCCGCTGGCGACCTCGGTGTCGCGCGGAGGGACCGGCGCGACCGATCCAGCCGCGAGTCTAGTGGCTCGCGCCGACAGCCCGTGGGCCGTCCGCGCGGGCCCCCTCATACGTCTCGGGTCTCAGCCACCGAACTCGCGCAGTCCGCCGCGAGCCTGGTCCAGCCAGGCGCGCTGGGCGGTGAGCTTGTCGGTGAGGTCCTTGACCTTGCGCTCATTGCCAGCCGCGCGGGCCGACTCGAGTTCGGCCTCCAGCTTGGCGACCGAGGTCTCGAGCTGGTCGGCCAGGGACTGGGCGCGCGAGGCCACCTCGGGGTTGCTCCGACGCCATCTATTGTCCTCGGCGTCCCGGACCGCCGACTCGACCCGGCGCATGGCCTTCTCGGTGCGCTCGATGTCGGCGCGCGGGACCTTGCCCGCGGCCTCCCAGCGGTCCTGGATCCCCCGCAGCGCGGCCTTGGCGGCCGGCAGGTCGGTGATCGGCAGCAGCGCCTCGGCCTCGGTGAGCAGGGCGAGCTTGACGTCCAGGTTGGCCCGGAACTCCTCATCCTCGGCCGCGGCCACCTCGTCCTTGGCGGCGAAGAAGCGGTCCTGGGCGCTCTTGAAGCGCTCCCACAGGGCGTCGTCGTCTTGGCGCGACGCACGGCCGGCCTGACGCCACTCGTCCATCAGCCGCTTGAAGGCACCCGCAGTGGCGGCCCAGTCGGTGCTGGTGGCGAGGCGCTCGGCGTCGGCAACGAGTTGCACCTTCTGCGACTTGGCCTCCGCGCGCGTGCCCTCAAGCTCGGCGAAGTGGGTGCGGCGGCCCTTGTCGAAGGAGTTGCGAGCCCGCGAGAACCGTTGCCAGAGCGCAGCTTCCTCGTCCTTGTCCAGGCGGGCGCCGGACTTCTGCTGCTCCTTCCAGGAGTCCAGCAGCGAGCGCATGGTGGCGCTGGCGCTCTTCCACTGCACGCGCTCCACCGGCTGCGCGGCAATCTGCTCGGCTTGGGTCACCAGCTCCTCGCGGGCGGCCAGGGCCTCGGCCTTGGCGGCGGCGCGGGTGGCGGACTCGCTCTCGCGCTTGCTGGCGATGCCGGCCTCGGTCTGCGCCACCAGGGCGTTGAGCGCGTCCAAGTCCCCGACGACATCGGCGCTGCCGATGTGCTGGCGTAGGCCCTTGAGCCCCTCGGACAGGTCGCGGCTGGTGACCTCGGCGAGGTCCACCCGCTGACGCAGCAGGTCGGCCGCGGCATAGAGCTCGTCGTACTTGCGGGCGAAATACTGCAGCGCCTCGTCCGCGCTGGCGCCGGGGTAGGAGCCGACAGCCCGCTCCCCCTCGCCCTCACGGACATACACGGTGCCGTCCTCGGCCACGGCGCGGGAGTT
>CAKZIH010000251.1 GCA_936931335.1 uncultured Nostocoides sp.
GTGCCAGGCCCGCCACGCCGCGCCGCCCAGCATCAGCAGGTTGACCACGCCCACCGCCAGCAGCGGCGTCGAACCGGGCTGTCGGCTGAGGGCCACGCCCACCGCTGTGGCCACCAGCGCCTGCGGAGTCAGGCTGGCCCACACCGCAGCCAGTCTGACCCCACCGTCGTGAACGTCATCGGCGTCGGGCGAACCGGAGGGGAAGCGCAGCAGTGACAGTGTGGGCAGCAGCGCCAGCAGCGAGAACCCCAGCCACAGGGCCAGGCCCGGCAGGGGATCGGTTTCGAGGTGGAGCGCTCTGGTGAGCACCGCGCGGCTGAGCAGGTCAGAGCCGTCTAGCGCAGCCAGGTCAGCGTGCGGAATGACGTGACTGACGGCAGCCACCCCCCACCCCAGGGGCAGCAGACCGGTCAGGGCCAGCGTGAGGGTCAGGGCCGCCCGCCACGCCTGCGGGTTGTCCGGGCGTTCCTCCGGCGCTTCAGGCACTTCTGCCGGGCCGGCCCGGTCTGACAGGAAGGCCCGCCCACCCAGGACGGCAGCGGCAGCCAGCAGGAGCACCACGCCAGTGGCGGGAATGGAGTGGCGGCCCAGGTCGTCGGCCAGCATCCACACGCTGAGGCTCGCGCCGCCCAGCGCCATGACGCCCAGTAGCGGTTCGCGCCTGCGCAGGCCATCCCAGGTGAGGGCCGCACTGAGAGCCAGCAGGCCCAGGAGCACCGCGGCTGGCCCCCACTGGTGCGGAAATTTCTGTGCCAGGCTGCCCAGGCCCAGGGCCGTCACGCCGTACCCCAGGCCGCGCAGCGCCCCGGCGCGCTGACGGCGATGATCAACTGGTACCGCGCCGCCGCCCGCCACCGCGACCTCGGTCTTTAACGAGCCGCGCGCCGTGGCCGTCGGCCCGACCGGCAACCTCAACGTCATGGACACCGTCAACCAGCGCATCGTGGAGATGACGCCGGCGGGCGACATTGTCGGCGTATGCGGAGAGCGTGACTCCCGGCCCACCTCCTTCAACTGGCCGCGCGGCCTGGCGGTCGACCCGGCCACCGGCGATCGCTGGGTGGCCGACACCAAGCAGTCCCGCCTGCAGATCTTCCCCGCCCGCTGCGGCGACCAGAAAACCCGCCTGGGCACCAAGGGCACCGGCACCGGCGAGTTCGACTGGCCGTACAGCATCGCCATCCGGGCGAGCGATCGGCTGGCCTTCGTTGCCGACACCCAGAACAACCGCATCGTGGTCTGGGATGTTGCCACCCGCACCCAGATCGCCTCCTACACCGGCGGCGGTCTCAAGCAGCCGCGCGGGGTGACCGTGGTTGAGGGCACCAACAAGATCCTGGTCACCGACTGGGGCAACAACCGCGTCGTCGAGCTCGCCTACAGCAAGGGCGGGACGTTCGCGGCCACCCGGGCATACGCTCGCGGCCTCAATGGCCCCGAGGGCGCGGGGGTCGACGTCAACGGCAATATGTGGATCGCCGACACCCTGAACAACCGGGTCCTGGTCGTGGCTCCCAATGGCACCGTGGCCAACACCATCACCTCGGTGGCCGGCAAGACCCTGGCCAAGCCGGGCGCGATCAGCATCGCCGGCGGCACGGTCTTCGTCTCCGACACCAACAACGACCGGGTGCTGCGCTACACCCTGACCAGCGCGCCGCCCTCGAACGGCTCCCCGGTCTACGAGAAGACGCTCTACGGTTACGCCCCCGCGGACATGTACCCCGTGGACGTGACCAGCACCTCGTCTCACTACTACGTGGTGGACCCGGGCCGTTACAGCATCTTCGGCGTCAACCGGGCAACCGGCAAGGTCGACTACACCGCCGGTGGCACCCGCGGCTCCGGTGCGGACGAGCTCGCCGCCGCCCGGGCGCTGGCCGCGGACAGCAAGGGCCAAATCTGGGTCGCGGACACCCCGAACAACCGGATGGTTCGCTACGACTCGACGCTGAAGAACCCCAAGGTCTTCGGCTCCAAGGGCACCGGAAACGGTCAGTTCACCGCGATCTACGGCATCGCGGACGGCCCGGGGATCGGTGACGGGGGCGCGAGCGCTGAGGTCATCTACACCATCGACGCCAACCGCATCCAGAAGTTCACCACCGATGGCAAGTGGCTGGCGACCAAGGTGGACGCCACCCTGAACCAGCCGCGGCAGATCGAGGTCAACAAGACCAATGGCGACGTCTACGTCGTCAACGCCCGCAACAAGCAGGTAGTGGTCTACAAGAAGGATCTGACTGAGAAGTACCGCTTCGGCAGCGTGGGCACCGGTAACGGCCAGTTCATGGGTGACCCGCGCGGTATCACGCTCACCCCGGACGGCTCGATCGTCTTCGTCACCGACGACGGCAACCGCCGCATTCAGGCCTTCTCCGGCACCACGGGTAGCTACCTATACTCGATCGGCGGGGCGACCAGCGGCCAGTTCACCGACCCACGCGGCATCGAGGTGACCGCCGACAAGAAGCTCATCGTCGCCGACGAATGGGACTATGCGCTCAAGGAGTTCAGCTACTCCGGTTCCAGCGCGTCCCAGACCCGCGAGCTGTTCGGCCACGCGGCTCCCAAGACCGGCGCCAACAGCCCCCGTGGCTTGGCCCTGGACAGCGATGGGCACCTGTTCGCCAGCGACTGGTGGAACCAGCGGATCATCCGTAGCGACCGCGACGGCGGCAATATCTTCACCTGGGGCCAGCGCGGCATCCGTGGCGAAGAGGGCAGCCTCAACTTCCAGTGGGCCGTGGCCGTCCAGCCGGGGACGAACAATGTCTTCGTCGGCAACCGCGAATCGCACGAGATCAAGGTCTTCAGCCACGACGGCAAGCAGCTCTGGGTCTACGGCAAGCGCGGCAGCGCCAATGGGGAGATCACCTTCCCGCAGGGCCTGGCCTTCGACAACGACGGCACCCTGCTGGTCGCCGACTCCGGCAATGGCCGCATCCAGCGGTTCAAGGTCAACAGCTCCAGCCTGACCTGGATGGCCTCCTATGGCACCAAGGGCACCGGCACCGGTCAGCTGCAGATGCCCACGGGTGTGGACACCGCCCCCGACGGGACCATCTGGATCGCCGACACGCTGAACAACCGGATCGTCAGCTACAAGCCGTCGACCAACACCTGGACCGCGGTCACCAAGCCCGCCGGGTCCACCCGGCCGTTCGCGGTGCCGTGGGGTGTCACGGTGGCCCCCGATGGCGCCATCTGGGTGGCCGACACCGGTCGCCAGCGGCTGGTGCGGATGAACACCTCCGGTGCGATGAGCTACGAGGTGACCGGTGCCAGCGCCGGGACGTCGGACTTCGTCGGGCCCTTCCAGGTGGTCTTCGACTCCAGTGGCGACCTGTTCATGTCCGACACCTGGGGCAACCGAGTGCTCCGACTCGGGTTCAGCTGAGCCCACTCGGCCGGCGCTCCGACCCGCATCGCGGCGGGTCGGAGCCGGGGTTGGTGAACTAGCGGCCTCGCCGGCCGACGGACTCCTCCCGTCGGCCGGCGCCGCCGTGTCACGGCCGTACCACTTTCGAAGAACGAGGACTGCGCACTACATGACTTCGCCACTGCCCGAGAACCGCTCCGCACTGGGTCGCGCCCGAGCCCGCATCGGCCGACACGTTCAGTGGGCCCGCGAGGGCGGCATCGGCCGGCTGATCGAGGAGGACAACCTCGATCCGCGCGAACGCATCAGGGCCGCCCGGGCGCGCAAGGCCTGGGTCGCCGCGCACCCGAATGTCCCCGGGGGGGCGCGGGCGGCATACGTCGTCGGTGTGCAGCGCTCCGGGACCAATATGCTCACCCGCGGCCTGGACGCGATGCCCGAGGTCGAGGTGCACAACGAGAACGACAAGGGAGTCTTCGAGCGCTTCCAGTTGCGCTCGCCGCAGGTCGTGACGCAGGTCGTGGCCGCCAGCCCGCACCAGGTCGTGCTCTTCAAGCCGATCTGCGACAGCCATGACACCGACAAGCTGCTCGACCTGTTCGCCGGTGCGCCGAACCCGGCACGGGCGCTGTGGGCTTATCGCAATGTCGATGACCGGGTGCGCTCGGCGGTGGCCAAGTTCGGCGACGTCAACCAGCGGGTGATGGCCCGCATCGCGCAGACCGGTGTCGACGGCAGTTGGCAGACCGGCCGGATGACGCCCGAGGTCCTCGAGGCCATCCGCTCCTGCGATCCGCAACGCCTGGACGCGCAGTCCGGCGCGGCCCTCTTCTGGTGGGCCCGCAACTCCCTCTACTTCACCACCGGCCTGGACGCCCGCGCCGATGTCATGCCGGTCTCCTACGAGCAGGTGGTCGCCGACCCGCAGGCGCGCCTGGAGTCCGTATGCGGTTTCCTCGGTCTCCCGTACCGCCAGCAGGTCAGCGCGCATGTGGACACCCGCACCGCGGCCCGCGGCCACAAAGCCCCGCTGGAGTTGGCCCCGGCGGTGCGCGCGCTGACCGACGAGCTGGGGGAGCGCCTGGACGCCGCCGCCGACGCCTTCGTGGTGCGCTGAGCCGATGACCACTGAGACGCGAGCCGGACGCCACGAGGCCAGCGCCAAGGCGCCCAAGGCCGTGGTGCGCCAGAGCGGGATCACCTCGGTGGTCGCGCTGGTGGGTGTGCTCAGCGGACTGGTCCTGGACCTGATCTGGACCAATATCACCGGCTTCGGCGGTACCTCGGACTCCGTGGCCTTGGCGCTGCGCCTGCCGCTGGCGATCACCGCGATCGCCATGGTGGTGGCCAACCAGGTGCTGGTGCCCACCTTCGGCTCCTGGTTGACCACGATGTCCGATGCGGAACGCAACCGGGCGATGGCCGCGGTGATGACGTTCTGCCTGGCCGTCTCCGTGGTGCTGGCGCTGATTTTCACCGTTTTCGCCTATCCCCTGATGGGGTTGATGGCACCGGGCCTGGGGCCACGCAAGATTCAGATCGCGGCGGATATGACCCAGGTGCTGGCCTGGTATATCCCGTGCGTGCTGCTGGCCGAGGTGCTGCGCAGTTGGCTCAACGCCAAGCTGGTCATCGGGTTCCCGGCGGCGATGACCCTGGTGCTCAACGCCGTGGCGATCGCCTACCTGCTGCTGGGCTCGGGCGAACTGATGACCATCCCCTGGGCGTATGTCGCGGGCTCGGCCGTGCAGTTGCTCGCCATGGCCGTCGCCGCCGTGGTCAAGGGCTGGCAGCCGGCGCTCCCGGACTTCGGCCACCCCGAGGTGCGCACCACCCTGCGCCTGTTCTCCCGTCCCACGCTCGCCGCGGCGATGAATCCCCTGGTGCGGATCGCCGAGGTCTTCGTCGGCTCGGGGATGCCCGACGCCACCATCACCGCGCTGCACTATGGCAACCGGCTGGCCAGCGCGGTTGGCGGGACGATCATCTTCCGCTCGATCATGGTCACCGTCCTGCCGCGGATCACCCGGGCTTTCAGTCGCGGGGACATGGCGGGCTTCCGCAGTATGACCCGCCTCGGCCTGCGGCTGATGTTCCTGCTGTCGATCCCGATGACCGTCCTCGGTGCGGTCCTCGCTCCGGGCCTGTGCGACGCGATCCTCGGCCTGATGCCGAAGTTCACCCCCGAGGCGCTCGCCCTGATGGGCTCGCTGATGGCGCTCTATTCGCTTAGCTTTGCCGGCTCGGGCATCCAGCGCGCGCTGCTGGCACCCTTCTACGCCATGCGGGAAACCCGTATCCCGCTGCTCAACACGATCTACGGCATCGCCGCAAATATCGCGCTGATCTTCATCCTGGACGCGGCCATCGGTGATCGGCCGAACGCCGTCTATCTCTTCCCGATCGCCTATGGCATCTCGCAATATGTCAACGTCGCCCACGCCTGGTGGCGGATGCGCGAGGTCCCCGGGCTGGAGCGGCTGCCGTTGACCATCCCGCTGGGCGGTAGTCTGGTGGCCGGACTGGCCGGGGGCGGGATCGCCTGGCTGGTCCTTCGGCTCGCCCCCTCGGGTCTAGGGAGATTGACTCCCATCCTGGCCAGCCTGTTGGGCCTGGCCGTCGCGGGGGCGATCGGATTGGTCGCCTTCAAGCAGGGCAGCCGCGGCGGCGGGCGCACGTCCGTTGCCACCGAACCCGAATCCATCCCTGACGCCGCACCGGTCACCGCATACGAGCCCGCTTTGGTCGGGCAGGAGGACATCCACGTGACGACTCTCGAGACCAGCGCGCCGGCGCGGGTGCGCAGCACCCCGCCCGCCAACTCCCTGGGGTTCTGGCTCAGTGCCCTACTCGGGGTGGCCCTGACCGCATACACCGTGCAGGGCGTGGTCGACGGACAACGGCTCGGGGTGGCCCTGCCGATCGCCGCGCTGGTCGGGGTTGCGCTGCTCGCGGTCGCCTTCTACGACCTGGAGACCTTCGTCCTCGTGGCGCTGGCCGTCCGCTCCTCGCTGGACGCCTTGCGCACGCCTGGCGCGATCCCCGATCCGCACATGGCGCTCGGTGTGCTCCTGCTAGTGCTCGGGGCGTTCTGGCTGATCAACCGGCGGATCACCCTGGGTCGGCGCTTCCCGATGTCCTCGCTCGGCGTCGCCTATCTGGTCTTCCTGGCCGTGGCGCTCGTCGGTGTGGTCACCTCCGCCTCGCTCGGTGCCAGCCTGCAGGAATGGTTGCGGATCGCGAACATCGTGGTCGTCTATCTGGTCATCGAGCAGTTCGCGGCCCGCGGCAGCAGCCTCGGGTCCTTCGTCGCCGCAATCGGCCTGGCCATCCTGGTCCCGGCCGCTAGCGCGCTGGTGCAGTTGTCCTCGGGGGAGGGGCTCTTCGTCGCCGGTGGCTTCTCCCGCATCACCGGTACCTTCAACCACAGCAACCCGCTGGCCTACTTCAGCGTCGCGGTCCTGTTGCTCATGGTCGCGGTCTATCCCTATGTGCGGGATCTGGCCCGGGTCGCGGCGGTGCTGGTCGGCGGCATCTCCGTCGTGCTGCTCGGCCTGACCTACACCCGCAGCGCCTGGCTCGTCGCCCTCCTCGGCATCCTGCTGTTGCTGCTGCGTCGCAAGTCGTATTCCGCGGTCGCCGTCCTCCTCGCGGCCAGTGTGCTGGTCTCCGCCACCCCCATGGTCCAGTCGCGCTTCGCGGACCTGGAGACCTCGGCACAGATCAGCGGCAAGCCGGCCAACTCGCTGGCCTGGCGCTGGGCCTACTGGGGTGAGTCGCTCGATGTGGCCAAGCCCAGCCCGATCGCCGGCGTGGGTCTGCGCTCGGTGGTGGAGAGCACCGCCGAGGGCAAGCAGCCGCACAATGACGTCATTCGCTCGTATGTCGAGCTCGGCGTCGCCGGCGTGCTCAGCTACCTGCTGGTCTTGGTGCTCATGGTGAGCACCACCTGGCGCGCCGCCCGGGATGCCGCCCGGCGCCGACTCGGGGGTATGGAGCGCGGGATCACCGAGGCCGGCTTCGTGGTCGCGCTGTCCATGGCCCTGCTCTCCCTGGTGGCCAACCTCATGTCCCAGGTGGTCGTGACGATGTACACCGTCTCGATCATCGCCCTGGCCTCCGGCGCCTACCTGCGCCGGCGCCGGTTGGACGCCGAGGCAGAGGCCGAGTCCGATGCCCGGGCCCGTTCGGCGCGCCTGTCGCGCACCATCGCCTGAGCATGCGGATCCTCCAGGTCAACAAATTCCTCTACCGCCGCGGCGGCGCCGAGGGCGTGATGCTCGACGTCGCCGACATGCAGCGCGCGGCCGGGCACGAGGTGGAGTTCTTCGGGATGGACCACCCGGACAACCTGCCGATGCGGTATGCCCGGCATTTCCCCAGCCATGTGGAGTTCGAGCCCGCGCCGTCCAGCATCCCGGGCCGGATGGAACTCGTCGGGCGAATGATGTGGTCGCGCAGTGCGGCGCGTGGGTTGAGCGCGGTGTTGGCCGACTTCCGCCCGGACATCGTGCACTTCCACAACATCTACCACCAGCTCTCGCCGTCGATCGTGCGCGCGTGCGCCAGCGCCGGGGTGGCGATGGTGATGACCTGCCACGACTACAAGTTGGTATGCCCGACCTACCAGTTCCTCGACAAGGGCGAGATCTGCACGGCCTGCGTCAAGGGTGGCGTCGGCCAGGCGATTCGGCGCCGTTGCAAGGACGGATCGCTGGCGGCGAGCACGATCGCCGCGGTCGAGGTGGGCACCCACCGGCTGCTGCATGCCTATGACCCGATCGCCACGTTCATCTGCCCCAGCGTCTTCCTGCGCGACCAGCTCGAGGCGGGCGGCATCGAGGCGAGTCGGCTGGCGCATCTGGACAATTTCACCGAGGTCGACGTGCCGGTTCGCGAGGGGGCGGGCGAGGGGATTCTCTTCGCCGGCCGGCTCTCCCACGAGAAGGGCGTCGACGTGCTGATCGAGGCCGTCGGTCGACTGGCCGCGGACCTGCCCGGGGTGCGGCTGGATATTGCCGGTGATGGTCCGCAGCGCGCCGAACTCGAGGCCCTAGCCCAGCGGGTTGCGCCCCACTCCGTGATCTTCCATGGTCGGCGCAGCGCGGACGAGGTCCGCGGCTTGCTGCGCCAGGCCCGGGTGGGCACCCTGCCGGCCCGCTGGCTGGAGAACCAGCCGCTCTCGGTGCTCGAGGCCTTTGCCAGCGGGACCCCAATGGTGGCCAGCGCCCTGGGTGGGCTCACCGACCTGATCACCACCGGGGTGGACGGCACGCTGGTCCCGCACGAGGACCCGGCCGCGCTGGCCGAGGCGCTACGGGCATACCTCGTCGACCCGGAGCTGGCGATCGCGCACGGTCGGGCGGCGCGTGAGCGTGCGGTCACCCGCCATGCTCCCGCCGCTCATGCCGAGGCGCTCTTCGACATCTATCAGCGGGCCATCGCCCGGAGTGCCCGCACGGAGGGCGTGGGCGCATGAGGATCGCGATGATCGGGCTGCGAGGGCTGCCCGCGTCATACGGCGGCGTGGAAAAGCACGTCGAGGAGATCGGCAGCCGGCTGGCCGCCGATGGGCACGAGGTAACCGTCTACTGCCGCCCGGGTTATCCGGAGACCGAGCCGCGGGTGCCGGTGGACTACGGCTACGTCCCGCCGCGCGGCCGGGAGTCGGGCCGCTACCGCGGGATGACGCTGCGCCAGTTGCCGACGATCGGCGGCAAGGTGCTGGAAGCGACCGTGCACTCCGGGGTGAGCGCCGTGCATACCCTGCGGCGGGGTTACGACGTGGCGCATTTCCACGCCATCGGGCCGGGGATCTTCAGCCCCATCCCGGCCTATCTGACCGGCGCCAAGGTGGTCCAGACCATCCACGGCCTCGACGACGAGCGTGCCAAATGGGCGGGCCTGGCGTCCAAGCTGATGGGGATCGGGCGCACCTTCTCCCACCGGGTGCCCGACGAGGTCATCGTGGTCTCCCGCGAGCTGGGCCGCGTCTATCGCGAGAACCACGGCCGCGAGACGGTCTATATCCCCAATGGCGTGCCCGTCCCGACGCTGCTCGAGCCCGGTCCGGCGCTGGAGCGACTCGGCCTGGAGGCCGGCAAGTTCGTCATTTACCTGGGCCGCTTGGTGCCGGAGAAGCAGGGCGATGTGCTCATCTGCGCCTTCAAGGATGTGCCGGATGAGGACATCCGCCTGGCCGTGGTCGGCGGCTCGAGCAATAGCGACGCCTTCGCCGCCAGCCTGCACGATCTGGCCAAGGACGACCGCCGGATCGTGCTCACCGGCAACCTCTATGGCACGGATCTGGCCGAGCTGTTGAGCAATGCCGGGCTCTTCGTCCAGCCCTCCCAGGTCGAGGGGCTGCCGATCACGCTGCTGGAGGCCGCGGCATACGGGCGCCAGGTGCTGGTCAGCGATATCCCGCCGCACCTGGAGGTCCTCGGCGAGCCCGGCCCCGGACGGCGCTGCTTCCCGGTGACCGATCAGGGCGCCCTGACCGATCAGATCTGCGCCGCGCTCACCGATGGTGCGGCCGGAGTGGCCGGCGCGGCCGCCCTGCACGACGAGGTCGTCGCGCATTACGACTGGGACCAGGCGGCCGAGGCGACCCTGCGGGTCTACCACTCGGTGCTGCGCTGAGGGTTGTCAGAGCGAAGCGACACAATTACGCACATCATGGAACCTTGGCTCGTCGTCGGACTCGGCAACCCCGGACCCCGGTATGCCACCAATCGGCACAACGTCGGAGCTCACGTGGTCGCCGAGCTTGCCGCGCGGCACCAGGTGTCCTTGTCCGCGCACAAGGGCGGCGCTAGTGCGGTCCGGATCGCGGTGCCCGGTCCGGGCGGCATACCGGCGGTGCTCATGGTGCCGACCAGCTATATGAATGTCTCCGGGCCGCCGGTGTCCGCGCTCGCGCAGTTCTACAAGATCCCGCCGGAACGCGTCGTGGTGCTCCACGACGAACTCGATATCGACTTCGGGCGGTTGCGGATCAAGCGCGGCGGCGGCGAGGGCGGCCATAACGGGCTGCGCTCGATCACCAGCGCCCTGGGGACCAAGGACTATCACCGGATTCGGGTGGGCGTCGGTCGACCCCCGGGCCGGATGGATCCCGCTGACTTCGTGCTGCGCGACTTCACTGCGGCCGAGCGCCCGGAGATCGCGGTCACTGTGGTCGAGGCGGCCGACGCGGTGGAACTGCTGATCACCGACGGCCTGCTGGCGACCCAGCAGCGCTATCACGCCCCGGAGGCGACGTCCTGATGCTCGACGGCCTGCTGGAGACCCTCACCGGCACCGCGACGGTGCGCGCCGCGCTGGACCTGCTCGCCCGGGAGCCCCAG
>CAKZIH010000252.1 GCA_936931335.1 uncultured Nostocoides sp.
CAAATGAACGCCTCTTACACCGTTAGAGCGATAGCCCCGTCGGGCACTCCCGGCGGAAAGGGCGCCTGCATGTGCGCGGTTCGTTCTTGGATGCTGGATTATCTGAGCCTAAGCGGTGGTTGACGAGTCAGTCCGACTGATTCACCAGTAAAGGAGCATGCTCGTGGCCACCATCGTTGTCTTCGGCGGGACCGGGTACACCGGCGGCAGTGTTGTTCGAGAGGCGGCCGCGCGAGATCACCACGTTATCTCCGTCAGCCGGTCCGAGCCCCAGGAACCCGTGGATGGCGTGCGTTACGAGGTCGGCAGCGTCTCCGAGGTCGCGGTCCGTGTCGTGCCGGGTGCCGATGTCGTCGTCGCGGCGCTCTCCCCGCGCGGTGACATGGCCGGCCGTCTCGTCGAGGTGTACGGCGAGTTGGCCCGACTATCGGCCCAATCCGGTGCGCGCTACCTGCAGATCGGCGGCTTCAGCTCGCTGCGACCCGGGCCGGGCCTGCCGCGGGTCGTCGAGGGTGAGATCCCGGAGCAGTACCGGGCCGAGGCCCTGGAGGGTGAGGCAACCCGGGTGATGCTCGCGGAGCAGGCGCCCGAGGAACTCGACTGGCTCTTCATCAGCCCCGCTGGTGGCTACGGTTCATTTGCCCCGGGCGAGCGCACCGGTACCTACCGGGTCGGCGACGAGATCGCCTTGTTCGACGCCGACGGGAACTCGAACATCTCCGGTGCCGACTTCGCTCTCGCCATCGTCGACGAGATCGAGAACCCGCGTCATCACCGAGAGCACATCAGCAGCGCTTACTGACCACTCGCCCAGGTACCCGCTACCCGCGGCGTGCACGACCTCCTACTCCGCCTTCATGCCGGCGAGTACCCCGGCTCCCTCGACCCGCCGCACCGGGACCGCAAACTGTCCGTGCTCATGGACTGGGGCGTGCGCACCATCGTCGATCTGACCACACCCCAGGATCGCCTTGAGCCGTACGCCGATCGTCTCGCGGAGTTGGCGGGGCTGCGGGGCCTGGACCTGCGCCGGGTGAACTTCCCGATCCCCGACGTCTCCGTGGTGGATGACGACGAATTCGACCACGCTTTGGCCATGATCGACGAGGGGCTGACGCGAGGTGCGGTCTATGTGCACTGCTGGGGCGGGGTTGGCCGCACCGGTACCGTAATCGGGGCGCACCTGGCGGAGCACGGATGCTCGGCGCGCGAGGCGATCGACCGGATGACCGAGTTGCGCCGGGAAACCCGCAAGGGGACCCGGTCGATCCCGCAGACCGAGGAGCAACGGGCGGTTCTGCGCCGACGAGCCGGAAAGACTGGCCGGAACTGAACCAACCGCCCACCCGCCGCCGGGTGGCGCGGTGGGGAGAAACGAATTCCGGCTTGACCCTTACGCGACGGGAGGCGCCACGATCGATGACATGACCGAGACGATGCTGGATCTGCTCACCGTGGGGCAGGTCGCCGAGCGCTTCGGCGTGACGGTGCGCACGCTGCACCATTACGACGAGATTGGCTTGCTCACCGCCAGTGAGCGCAGCTATGCCGGCTATCGGCTCTACACCGCGTCCGACCTCGAGCGGCTGGCGACAATCGTCGTCTATCGCCGCCTCGGGTTCGGGCTGGACGAGATCGCCGAACTCCTTGCCGGAAAAGGAGATCTCGCCGAGCATCTGCATCGTCAACGCGCAGCGGTCATGTCCCGCCTGGAGCAGCGGTCATGTCCCGCCTGGATGAGCTACGCGGGCTCGTCGAGGCCATCGACCACGCATTGGAGGCAGAAATGGGCAACCAGCCCGCAACCGAGCAGGAACTCCGCCAGCTCTTCGGCGACAAGCACTTCGACGAGTCGTACGCGCAGGAGGCCGAGGAGCGCTGGGGCGACACCGACGCCTGGCGCCAGTCGCAGCAGCGCACCTCGGGATACACCAAGGCCGACTGGGCGGCCGTCAAGGCCGAGCAGGACGAGGTCAACGCGGCCTTCACCGCCGCGCTGCAGTCCGGTGAGCCGGCGAGCAGCGAGGCGGCGATGGACGCCGCCGAGCAGCACCGCGGACACATCGAGAAGTGGTTCTATCAGTTGTCCTACGAGATGCACCGCGGACTCGGTGACATGTATGTCGCCGACCCCCGGTTCACCCAGACGTATGAGGACCTCGCGCCCGGGCTGGCGGCATACGTCCGCGACGCGATCCACGCGAACGCCGACCAGCACGAGGGCTGACCGCCGCTCTGGCCGACGGATAACCGGCTGAGCAGGACTGTGGCCCGCAGCACTGATGCACTGCGGGCCACGGTCGTCCGTCCGGGTTTTATCACCGGACCCGTCGGTCAAGCGATCTCCCAGTCGAAGGCGAAGCGGTGGGTGCCGTCATCGTCAATGGTCAGCTCGACGGTGCCGGTAATCCCCGCGAGCTCACCGGTTCCCGTTGCGGGACAGATGAATCCCTGCGAGTCGCGGCGTTCACCGGACACCATCGTGGCGGAGTGCCAGAAGTTGAAAGTCCCCGAGCGCCCGGCGAGGGTGCCCTCGAAGGACTCCATCGCCACATAGGTGCCGGTGTTGCTCGCTCCGTCGAAGCACGAGACGAACTCGGTGATGCTGCGACCGGTGACGTCCCCGGCATACTCCTTGACCATGTGCATGAGGCCGACCGGCATCGCGGTGCTGATCTCCGGGGTGTAGTCCACGGGTGTCGTCCCGGTGACGCTGAAGGTGCAATTCGTCTGCATGGTCGTGAGTATGCCCGGGCGGGCCCGCGCCGTCTTGTCGATTCGCGACAGTCCAGCGGCACGGCTGACCTCGGGAAACTTGCGCTTACCCCCTGCTGCGAAGTCGGGTGAAGCGCACGGTAGCGGCAGCCGGAGAGAAACCTGGGACTGCCGGGGCGTTAGCGGGCGGCCGGGAGGAGCAGGGCGGTGGCGAGGGCGGCGATGCCCTCGCCACGGCCCGTCAGGCCAAGCCCGTCGGTGGTGGTGGCGCTGAGGGAGACCGGGGCTCCCGCGGCGGCCGACATCGCCTGCTGGGCCTCAGCGCGACGGATGCCGACCCTGGGGCGGTTGCCGATCACCTGGACCGCGATATTGCCAATCTCGAAGCCGGCCACCCGGACCAACCGGGCAGCCTCGGCTAGGAGGGTGGCGCCGGAGGCCCCGGCATACTCGGGTCGGCTGGTGCCGAAATGCGCCCCCAGGTCACCGATCCCGGCGGCGGAGAAGAGGGCGTCGCACGCCGCATGGCAGGCGACATCGGCGTCGGAATGCCCGGCCAGCCCGGGCTCCCCCGGCCAGTACAGGCCGGCGATCCACAATTCGCGCTCCTCCCCATCCGGTGCGAACGCATGGACGTCGACACCGATCCCGGTGCGCGGCAACTCGATCACGCCGTTCATCGTGGCATCCATACGGCATCGCTGCGCACAGCGGTAGCGATGAGCACCGCGGTATCGAAGAGCGAGAGTGTCGCCAGGGCGTCGGTATTACTCATCAATCAGCGCCGTACGGCTGGAGACGAGCCGCTCCGCCGCCGCGAGGTCGGGGGGCGTGGTCACCTTGTGCGCCAAGGCATCCCCGGGCACGACCCGCACCGGTATGCCGCATGCCTCCGCCAGTGCGGCATCATCCGTGGCTGACTTCCCACTCGCGTGCGCGCGCTCCAGCGCGGCTCGGGTGAAGCCTTGCGGGGTCTGCACCGCCCGCAACTGTCCCCGCGGCGGGGTGGCAGTGACGATTTCGTCGTCGTTCACGACCTTGATGGTGTCCACGACGGGCATGCCCGGGACGACCGCCTGCGCCCCATCGCGCAACGCGGCGATGACCCGCTGATAGACCCCGACCGGCGTCAGGCAGCGAGCTGCGTCATGAACCAGGACCAGCTCGCACGGCGGGAGCGCGGCCAAGCCGGCGGCCACCGACGCGCTGCGTTCGGCGCCACCGGCCACCAGGCTCACCCGCACCCTCTGGTCCGGCATGCTCCGATCCCGCACCCTCTGGTCCGGCGTGGTCCGATCCCGCGGGGTCTGGTCCGGCGTGGCCTGATCCCCCATCGTGGCCTGCGGGGTGTCTGGCGCTGTCGTGTCTGGCACTGTCGACCCCGCCGTCGCGGCGTGGGGCGGGACCGCGAGCAGCACCCGGCCGCTCCCCTCGCCGGACGCGCGGGCCGTCCCACCCCAATCGGGACGAGTCACGTCGAGATGGGTGTCCGGCACGACCAGGACCACCCCGACCACGCCGGGCGCCGCCGCGGCGGTGGCCACGGCATACGTCAGCAAGGGGCGGCCGGCGAGCGGGACGAACGCCTTGGGCATCCCGGCCCCAAGTCGGCTGCCCGAGCCGGCCGCAACGACGACGACGCCGACCCTGGGAGCAGGGTCGGCGTCGATGTCGGTGGTGGCGATCAGGAGGCGAGAACCCCGTCAAGAATCGACTCGGCCTCGACCTCGTCGGTCTTCTCGGCAAGCGCAAGTTCGCTGACCAGGATCTGGCGGGCCTTGGCGAGCATGCGCTTCTCGCCGGCAGACAGGCCGCGCTCCTTGTCCCGGCGCCACAGGTCGCGGACAACCTCGGCGACCTTGATGACGTCACCGGAAGCGAGCTTCTCCAGGTTGGCCTTGTAGCGACGCGACCAGTTGGTCGGCTCCTCGGTATACGGAGCGCGCAGCACCTCGAAGACGCGGTCCAGGCCCTCCTGGCCGACCACATCGCGGACGCCGACGAGATCACAGTTCTCGGCCGGGACCTCGATCGTCAGATCACCCTGGGCGACCTTCAGCTTCAGGTAAAGCTTTTCCTCGCCCTTGATGACGCGGGTCTTGATCTCTTCGATGAGTGCTGCCCCGTGGTGGGGGTACACAACCGTTTCGCCGACCTCGAAAACCATATGTATTTGGCCCCTTTCGCAGGCTCAAGAATATCACGACGGCGTGTCCGCTTGACTCGCGTCACACTCGGCGGGGGCTTGCCCGGCGGCGCTCCCACCGGCACGGGACCCCGTTCGCTAGGCTGACCGGCGTGAACGCCCCCACGCCCCGTCCGCGCCTGCGCGCGCTCGTCGCTATCGTCGCCGGCACCACCCTGCTCGGCGGCTGCCAGGTGATCTCGCCGCGGCAGACCGAGGTCATGTATGACGCCGGCGACGGCGTCTCCGCCAACGTGGGTGACCTGCAACTGCGCAACCTGCTCGTCGTCGCCGAGAAGGACGGCGGCCCGGGGACCGTCAGCGCCGCAGTGGGCAACCAGAGCGACAAGCCGGTGACCATCACCTTCGCGACCGTCGATGGCGGCCAGGCCACAACGGAGGTGCCCGCGCACAGCACGGTCAATGTCTCCGAGGGCGCGGAGAAGGTCACCCTCCCAGCCGTGAAGGGCGCGCCCGGCAGCATGACCGAGCTGGTCATCTCCGGACCGGGCGGCAATGCGCCCGTCCAGGTTCCGGTGCTGCCGCCCACCGGCTACTACGAGGGCCTGCGCCCCTCGGCCGCGCCCAGCGCCGGCTGAGCGAGCCCGCCACCAGCACCAGCGCGGCGGGCACCCCGCATACGGCGGCGCACCCTGCATACGCACGCAGACCCCGGAAATACCCGGGGTCTGTGTCGGTGTGCGGGGTTTGCGCGACGAGCCGGGGTATGCCGGTACGCCGCCACCCGGCCGTCCGACCCCGGCGGTGCCCAACGCGGCGGCTCAGGCCTCGAACTTGTAGCCCAGCCCGCGCACGGTGAGGATGTG
>CAKZIH010000253.1 GCA_936931335.1 uncultured Nostocoides sp.
TGGATCGGCGGGTCGAGGCGTTGGTCGAACTCGGGCCCGAGCAGGCCAAGGCGGTGCGCGCGCTGCTCGCTCGCGGCCTGAGCGATCGCTATGCCCATTGGCGCCTCGGCGCGGATGGGCGCTGGGTGCGTTATCACCGCGATGCCGATGGCGAACCCCTCGCGGACCTGCAGACCGAGCTCATTTCCGCGCATGCCAAGCGCCTGCGCAAGGCCCGCCGCTAGGAGCGCATCGGTGGCATCACTCGGCAAGGCGGTCCCAGCCGCCGGCACCCTCCCCTGGCGCATCGTGGACGGCGAACTGCGCGTCGCGCTGGTGCACCGCCCCCGGTATGACGATTGGTCCTGGCCCAAGGGCAAGCTCGACCCCGGTGAGGAGGCGCCGGTGGCTGCTGCCCGGGAGACCTTCGAGGAGACCGATCTGGTGGTCCGGCTGGGCCGGCCCTTGCCGTCGGCGCGCTATCGCGTGCTGGACCGAGACCACACCTTTGCCGAGAAGCAGGTCCAGTACTGGGCCTCCACCGTCACCGGCGGCGACGGCCGGCCGCGGCATGAGATCGATGCGGTCGACTGGCTCAGCGCCAAGGACGCGCACGCCCAGTTGGACTATGCCCGCGACCGCGACCAGCTCCTCGCCCTGGTGGCCCACCACCGGGAGAGCACCCTGGACACCTGGCCGCTGATCATCGTGCGGCATGCCACCGCCCTACCGCGGGCCAAGTGGTCGCGCAAGGATCCCCTGCGCCCCCTGGATGCCGACGGAGGAGAACGCGCCCGCGCCCTGCGGGGGCTGCTCGCGGCATACGGGCCGCTGCGGGTGATCACCAGCGACTCGGTGCGCTGCCGGGACACCGTCGCCCCGTATGCCGCTGCCGCCCGCCGTGCGGTGCGCGAGCGGCCGCAGTTGAGCGAAGAAGTCTTCGAGGAGCGTCCCGCCGGCGCGCTATCGGTGCTCACCAAGATCATCGAACGCGGCAAGCCGGCGTTGCTGTGCACGCACCGGCCGGTGCTACCCCCGCTGCTGAACCGGCTGGCCGAGCACGCACACGACGACGTGCAGGAGACCTATGCGCAGGCCGCCGAGGTCGGTATGGCCAAGGGGGAGATCATTGTCGGCCATGTATGCGGCACCGGTGAGCCCGCAAAAATCGTTGCGGTGGAACGGCACAGACCCCCAGCGGACCGGTAAATGCCGACGGCCCCGGCTCCCAAGGGGAGCCGGGGCCGAGGGCGTCACGGGAGCCGGTCAGCCGAAGCGGCCGGAGATGTAGTCCTCGGTGGCCTTGACCGAGGGGTTGTTGAAGATCTTGCTCGTCGAGTCGATCTCCACCAGGTTGCCCGGCTTGCCGGTGGCGGCCAGGTTGAAGAAGGCGGTCTGGTCCGAGACGCGGGCCGCCTGCTGCATGTTGTGGGTCACGATCACGATCGTGTACTTCTCCTTGAGCTCGTTGATCAGGTCCTCGATCGCGAGCGTGGAGATCGGGTCGAGCGCCGAGCACGGCTCGTCCATCAGCAGCACCTCGGGCTCGACCGCGGTGGCGCGGGCGATGCACAGACGCTGCTGCTGACCACCGGACAGGCCCGCGCCGGGCTTGTCGAGGCGGTCCTTGACCTCATTCCACAGGTTCGCACCCTTGAGGGCGCGCTCCACGACCTCATCCAGGCGCTTCTTGTCCTTGACCCCGTTGAGCTTGAGACCGGCCGCGACATTGTCGCGAATCGTCATGGTGGGGAACGGGTTCGGGCGCTGGAACACCATACCGACGGTGCGGCGCACGGCGACCGGGTCGACGCCCGCGCCATAGAGGTCGGCGCCGTCGAGGAGGATCTTGCCCTCGACCCGGCCACCGGGGATGACCTCGTGCATGCGGTTGAGCGTGCGCAGCACGGTGGACTTGCCGCAGCCGGATGGGCCGATGAAGGCGGTCACCGCACCGGGCTCGATGGTCATGTTCACCCCTTCAACGGCCTTGAAGTTGCCGTAGAAGATGTTCAGGTCCTTGACGTCGATGCGCTTGGCCATGGGTATCAATAAGCCTTGTCTGCGTAGAAGAAGCGGGTCAGACCTTGCTGAACCGGCTGATGAACCGGCCGAGCAGGTTGAGGAGAAGGATGATCAGGATCAGGGTGAGCGCGGCGGCCCAGATCCGGTCGACAGCCGGCTGCAGAGCCTGGTCACGGTCCTGGTTGATCATGGTGGGCAGGGTCGCCATATTGCCGCCGAAGAGGTTGGTGGCGATCGCCTTGGTGTACGGGCCGAGGATGATCAGCGGCGCGGTCTCACCCATGACTCGCGCCAAGCCGAGCAGGATGCCCGTGACGATCCCGGAAAAGGCGGTCGGCAAGACGACCTGCAGGATCGTCTTCCACTTGGGCACCCCGAGGGCGTATGACGCCTCGCGCAGCTCATTGGGCACGAGCTTGAGCATCTCTTCGGTGGACCGGACGATGACCGGAATCATCAACAGGGTCAACGCGAAGCAGACGAAGATGCCCATGCGCTGAAAACCGAAGGTGGTCACGAAGACGGCGTAGATGAACAGACCGGCCACGATCGAGGGGACACCGGTGAGGATGTCCACCATGAAGCTGACGATCCGGGCGAGCCGGCCACGGCCATATTCGACGAGGTAGACCGCGGTGAGCACCCCGATCGGCACCGAGATCAGCGCGGTGACCAGGCCCTGGATGAGGGTGCCCTGGATCGCATGCACGGCGCCGCCACCCACCCGGCGGGCGGTCACACCCTGCTGGGAGTTGGTCCACCAGTGGGAATCCAGCAGCAGTTGGCCACCCTTGACGAGCACCGTGTAGAGGATCCACACCAAGGGGATAACCGCGATGATGAAGGCCGCCCACATGACGACGGTGGCGATCGTGTTGCGCAACGCACGAGACCCGCTCTTGCCGGTCAGATCCAGGTCGCGCGGCCGGGAAACGACCGCGGAATCGGCGACGGTGCTCATTCGGAGAACGCCTTCCTGCGCTCGATGACCATCCGGGCGATGGCGTTGACGATGAAGGTCAGGATGAAAAGGACCAGACCGGCGGCGATATAGGCCCCGGTCTTCTGCGGCGAGTCGAACTCACCGGCACCGAGGGCGATCTTGGAGGCGAAGGTTTCGCCACCGTCCATCAGGCTCACGGTCAGGTCCGAACCGGGTGCCAACGAGGACACCAGGATCATGACCGCGACCGTCTCACCGAGGGCGCGGCCCAGGCCGAGCATCGCGGCGGAGATGGCACCGGGCTTGCCGAAAGGCAGCACCGCGGTGCGGATCATCTCCCACTTGGTGGCCCCGAGCGCCAGCGCACCCTCCTTATGGCTGGACGGCGTCTGGGCGAAGACCTCACGAGACAGGGCCGTGATGATCGGCAGGATCATGATCGCCAACACGATGCCGGCCAGGAAGATCGTTGTGAAGCTGCCGACCGAGGTCTTCTTGAAGAGGGGGAACCAGCCCAAGTTGTCGCGGAAGAAGTCCTGCAAGGCACCGGTATGCGGGCCGAATACCCGCAGACCCCACAGGCCGAACACGATCGAGGGGACCGCGGCAAGCAGGTCGATGGTGGAGGCGGCGGGGCGGGCGAGCCACTTCGGGGCGTAGTTGGTGATGAAGAGGGCCACCGCCATACCGACCGGCACGGCCAGGCACAGCGCCATCAGTGAAGACAGCACGGTGACCGTGAACAGCCGCGCGATGCCGAAGCGGGGGTGATCGCCGCTGACCGACCATTCGGTGGAGGTAAAGAAGTTCGCCTCGTTCTTGGCCAGGGCCGGGATCGCCTGGGAGACCAGGAAGACACCGATGAGCGTGACCAGGGCGATGACAATCAGGCCCGCTCCGGTCGCGGCGCCGCCGAAGATGCGGTCCCCCATGCGCCCGGTGCCGGCGCGGTCGCCAGAGAGGGAATCGGGTCCAGGGGCCTCGGACGAGACGTCGACGACGGGAACGCCGGTGACGCTTTGCATCGCGACCTACCTTTCGGGTGAGAGGAGAAAGGGACGGCAGAAGCGGCCCGGCCGGGTGTCCCGACCGGGCCGCTTCAGCGGGCCGTGAGGGCCGTCAGGCTCAGGAAAGGGCCTCGACCGCGGCCGCGACCTTGGTCTGCAACTCGGCGGGGAGCGGTGCGTAACCGGTCTCCTCGACGATCTTCTGAGCGTCGGCGCTGGCGAAGTAGCTCAAGAAGGACTTGATCATCTTCTGCTTCTCGGCGTCGTCATTCTTGGAGCAGACGATCTCGTAGGTGACCAGGCCGATCGGGTAAGCCCCGGCCTCCTTGGTGGCGTAGTCGAGCTTGAGGCGCAGGTCGTTGCCCTCGCCGTCCTGCTTGGCGGTGGTGATGAACTTGCCGATGGACTCGCTGGTCAGCTCCACGGCGCCGGCGCCGCTGTCGATCTGGGCCATGCCGAGTCCGTTGTCCTTGGCGTAGGACAGCTCGACGTAGGTGATGCCACCCTCGGTGCCCTTCACCGCATCGGCCACGCCGGAGGACTTCTCCTTGCCCTCGCCCTTACCGGTCCAGGACTTGGCCGGCTCACCCTTCCAGGCGTCGCCACCGGCGGCCTTGAGGTACTTGGTGAAGTTCTCGGTGGTGCCGGACTCGTCCGAGCGGAAGAACGGCTTGATGTCGGAGTCGGGCAGGTCGACACCATCGTTGAGCTTGGCGATCTTGGCGTCATTCCACTTGGTGATCTCCCCCTGGAAGATCGCCGAGAGGGTGGGGGCGTCCAGCACGAGCTTGTCGGTACCCGGCAGGTTGTAGGCAACCGCGATCGGGCCGATGACCATCGGCAGGTTCCAGGCGTCGGAGTTGCAGCGCTTCTTGGCCGCGTCGACCTCGATGACCCCGTCCTTCTCCTCGGTCTTCAGGGCCGAGTCGGACCCGGCGAAGTCGACCTGGCCGGCGTTGAACTGCTTGATGCCGGTGCCGGAGCCGCTGGGGTTGTAGTTGATGGTGACATCGCCACAGTTCTCGTTGTAGGCCGCGACGACCTCTTCCATGGCGTTCTTCTGCGCGGAGGAACCCTCGGCGTTCAGGGTGCCCGAGGGGCAGTCGGCCGGGGCCGCGGTGTCGCTCGAGGTGGCGGTGTCGGAGGACGTGGCCGATCCGGTGTCGCTGGCGCTCGTCGAGGAGGACGACGTGGACGACGACGACCCGGTGGTCGTGGTGTTGTTGTCGGAGCCGCAACCGGCGAGCGCGAGGACGCCGGCCGCAGCGACGAGAACGGCGGCACGGCTTCGGGTGGTGATCTGCACGGAGTTACCTCTCAACGTAATGCTTGGCGCAGGACCGTCTGGCCTGCGCTCCGGACGCTAGGAAGTGGTGGTGACAGAAGTGGCCCCAGTTGGTGAACACCAGGGGAACGGTCGACGGAGACTTCGTGACCCCGCCCTGAGTGCCCGCCTCCGCGCTACCGCCCTAGGGCGGTAGAAAGAGCCAGGTCATTAGCCCCAACCGCCCTAGGACGCTGACCTAACCTCCTGGGTATGGCTTCCGACATCCCCGAACCTGGCGTGCAGGACGACGCCCGCGCCTCGGAGTCGGCCCTGCTGTCGGGGTTGCGCTCTGCTATCGCGTCGCATGGTGACCTGGACCAGTCCCAAATCGACGAGATTTTGGGCGTCAACGGGTCCGCGCTTGAGTCCTACACCAGCGACCCGGACGACCCGTCGTACTGAGCCTGAGATCGGAAGAGCACACGTCTGAACTCCAGTCATGCCAC
>CAKZIH010000254.1 GCA_936931335.1 uncultured Nostocoides sp.
AGGCTGACCTCGCAGACGGTCGCCACCTTGGCTCGCGGTGCGCGCGCCAGGGTGACGGTCCACTCCCAGCCCGGGTAGGCGGGAGCGGTGCATTCGAAACGGTGCGCGGCCAGCCGATCGCCAAGCATGGCGACTCCCCGGTGCGCGCCGACGCTGCCCGGCTCGGCGCCTTCCAGCACCTGGGCGCGCGCGAGGTCGGCGGCCTCGGCCAGGACCGCGTCGACCTTGACCGTCGGCACGCTCAGGCCTCGAGGTCCGCCGCGACGGCGCGCAGGACCTGGGCCACCTTGGCCGCGGCGCCCTTGTCGGGGTAGTGCCCGCGGCGCAAGCCATTGGAGACATTGTCGAGCAGCTTGATGACGTCCTCGACGATGACAACCATGTCCTCGGCCGGCTTGCGGTCTCGCTCGCGGCGGTTGGCCTGGACACTGGGGACCGGGTCGAGCACCTTGACGGTCATGGCCTGAGCGCCCTTGCGGCCCTCGACGATGCCGAACTCGACGCGCGCGCCGCCCTTGACGGTGCTCACGCCCTCGGGCAGCGCATTGCCCGGGAGGAAGACGTCGCCACCCTCGTCGCTGTTGATGAAGCCGAAACCCTTGTCGGCGTCATACCACTTGACCTTGCCAGTCGGCACCGTGCACCTCTGTTACTGCGTTCGCGGGAAACGGGCGCGCCGACGCGCACCCGCTAGGGACACAGGTTAACGCCCCGCCGCGCCTCATGCTTCCCCGTTTCCACCTCCGTATGCGCTGACCCCCCACTGCGCCTGCCAGGTCTGCCCCGGGGCGATCATCGCCAGATCGGTGCCGGAGTTGAAGGCGTCGGCCGGGCAGGACATCGGTTCGACCGCGACGCCGGGCACCTGGTCGCCGTCCGCCGGCAACGCCGCCTTCTCACTGAATACCTGCACCCAATCCAGTCCGGGCCCACCCCAGACCGCGACCGGACCGATGGGTCCGCCTGCGACGATCACCCGCCAGCGTTCGCCCTCGCGGGCCAAGTCCGTGTATGCGGTGTCCAGGCTGGTCTCGCCCAGCTCCCGGGCCTGGCGGAAGTCGTACTCGGTGCCGTCCACGGAGGCGGTCCCGGTGGGCAGCAGCCGCTCGGGATCGACCTGCATATAGGTCCCGCCCGGAATGCTCAGGCGCACCTGCGCCGCCTCGGTGCCCACGGTCGCCACATACGGATGCTGGGCAAACCCGAACGGCGCCGGTTCATCGCCCCGGTTGTGCGCGCTCACCGTCACCTGCAGGCCGTCGTCGCCCAGGGCATAGACCAGGCCAAGATCGAGGAACCAGCGCCACCCCGGCTGCGGGTGCAGCCGGTAGCGCACCTCGACCGTGTCGGCCTCCTGACGCACGAGTTCCCACAGCGCCCAGCGCACCAGGCCGTGGCTGGCGTTGTGCCGGGCCACCTCAGTCAGCGAGAGCTGCTCGGCGACCCCGCCGATTGTGTATTTGCCGTCCCGCAGCCGGTTGGGCCACGGCGCGAGCACCTGGCCGCGGCCGCTGACGCAGGCCTGATCGGCCCGGAAGCCGGCCAGCACCGGCACCCCGCCGATCTCGTATGAGCGCAGCCCCCCGCCCACTTCAACGACCACCGCCTGCTGGTCACCATGGGAAATCGTCCACTGGGCACCGGTCGGACTGAGCCTCGACGTCATATATCGAATCGTGCCAGGTCGGACCGACACCCGGCGCGCATCCAGGCAACTCCCAGCTTCGGCGAGGACGCTGGGGTCATGAGCGCCGAGCCCGAGGCCCGTTTGCTCGTCGTCGAGGACGAGCCCAATATCCGCGAACTGCTGGCCACCTCGCTGCGATTCGCCGGTTTCGAGGTGGCCACCGCCGGGGATGGCCGCAGCGCCATCGCCGCTGCGGCGCAGCATGATCCGGATCTGCTGGTGTTAGACGTGATGCTGCCGGATATGGACGGCTTCGAGGTGACCCGCAAGCTGCGCGAGGCCGGCCGCCGGGCTCCCATCGTCTTCGTCACCGCCCGCGGCAGCGTGGACGACAAGATCAAGGGCCTGACCGTCGGGGGCGATGACTATGTCACCAAGCC
>CAKZIH010000255.1 GCA_936931335.1 uncultured Nostocoides sp.
CCGGGAGATGTCGACCCTGGCCACCCCGCCGGAGGAGCGCCATCCGGTGCTCACCTTCGTGGGCCCATATGACGAGAAGCAGATCACCGCGGCGGTGCGCCGAGAGCTGCTGCGCGACGGCCAGGTCTTCTATATCCATAACAAGGTGTCCACGATCGAGCGCGCCGCCGCTCGGATCCGCGAGTTGGTGCCCGAGGCCCGGGTCGCCACGGCGCACGGCAAGATGGGCGAGGCCCGGTTGGAGCAGGTGGTCCTGGACTTCTGGGAACGGCGCTTCGATGTGCTGGTGTGCACCACGATCGTGGAGACCGGCTTGGATATCTCCAATGCCAACACGCTGATCCTGGAGCGCGCCGACATGCTCGGCCTGTCCCAGTTGCACCAGTTGCGCGGGCGGGTGGGCCGGGGCCGGGAGCGCGCCTATGCCTACTTCCTGTATCCGCCGGAGAAGCCGTTGACCGAGACCGCGATCGAACGCCTGCAGACCATCGCCGCCAACACCGACCTCGGGGCCGGGATGGCGGTGGCGATGAAGGACCTGGAGATCCGCGGCGCCGGCAACCTGCTCGGTGGCGAGCAGTCCGGGCACATCGAGGGCGTCGGCTTCGACCTCTATGTTCGGCTCGTCGGCGAGGCGGTCAGCGCCTTCCGCGGCGAGCAGGAGGAAGAGGTCGGGGAGCTCTCGGTGGAGTTGCCCGTGGACGCGCACCTGCCGCATACCTACATACCGGGGGAGCGGCTGCGGCTCGAGGCCTACAAGAAGCTCGCGCAGGTGGTCTCGGAGGAGGAACTGGCACAGGTCCAAGAGGAACTGGTCGATCGCTATGGTCCGGTGCCGGAGCCGGTGAGCAACCTCATCGAGGTGGCGCGGCTGCGGGTGCTGGCGCGCCGCGCCGGGATCGGCGAGATCGGCGCCCAGGGCCAGTTCATCCGGTTCGCGCCGGTCCGGCTGCGTGAGAGCCAGCAACTGCGGCTGCAGCGGCTCTACCCGAAGTCGATGTACAAAGACGGAGCCAATACGATGCTCGTGCCGAAGCCGATGACGGCGCGTGTGGGCGGCAAGCCCCTACGCGACCTTGCGGTGCTGAACTGGGCAGCGGATGTGATCCGGGCGGTCGTCCTCGACGACATCTCCGCCTCGGGTGCCGTCGCCGCCCAGAGCACCCCGTCCCGGTCCCGGTGACCAGCGCCCAGAGGAGAATTGCGTCCATGAGCACCACGCCCCGCCGCCGCACCACGGCAGCCGTCCTCGCCGTCGGCGCGCTATTGAGCGTCACCGGCTGCAACGAGTCCGACACCGCCGCGACCGTCGACGGCCGGGTCATCTCGGAATCGGCGGCCCGGGAGGCAGCGCACCAGATTGCGACCAACTTCCAGGGCGCTGAGGGATTCACCACCGCCGACGCGGTCGGCTCGCTGATCAATGCGCCCTTCATCCTCGCCGCGGCCGACAAGGCTGGTCACCCGTACTCCGAGCAGGCCGCGCGCGCCCAGATGACCAAGGTCAGTGATCCGCTGCCGGAAACCATCGAGCTGGTCCGGGCCAACTTCGCCTACGCCCAGCTTCAGCAGACCGCGCCCGATGCGGCGCAGGACATCATCGCCGGGCTGCGCAAGGCGCACATCACCGTCAACCCGCGGTATGGGCATTTCGACAAGGAGCAGTTGGCCATCGCGCCGACCACGCCCAACTGGATCGCCACGCCTGCGGTTGACGATGTGACTCCCACCGACGGGCCCACCGAACCGGCCCCGGCGGACTCTCCCACCGAGCCGGCCCCGGCGGACTCGTCCAGCTCCACCCCCGCCGGCTGAGCCCGGTCTGCGGCTCGTGAGCGATCCCGGCGCGCCCCAGGACGATGCCTTCCACCCCGCTGGCCTGACCCTCCTGCTCACCTCCCCGCGGGTGGCCCCGGGTCTGCTGAGCCGGGACGGCTGGCGGGCCTTGGAGTCGGCCGGCCAGGTGCTGGCGGCGGCAGCCGACGAACCGCTGGCCGCCGCGGTGGCCACCTCGGGGATCTGCGTGACCGCGGCGAGTGAGGATCCGCCCGCCCTGGCCCGGCGCCTGGTGGCGGCGGCGAGCACGGCGCCGGTGGTCTGGCTCGGCAGCAGCGACGGCGACCCCGGCCTGACCGACGCCATCGCGTCCGAGGTCTCCCGCCTGCCCGATCCGCCGGCCGTGGAGGTTCTCGCCGGATCCTGGGATGTCCCCGGTGCGCGGCTGCTCGATGTGGTCGCGGTGATGGACCGGTTGCGCAGCCCCGGTGGCTGCCCCTGGGATGCCGCGCAGACCCACGAGACGCTGGCCCCCTATCTCACCGAGGAAGCGGGCGAAGCGGTCGAGGCCATCGGCACGGGTGACCGCGCCCACCTCGCCGAAGAACTCGGGGACGTCCTGCTGCAGGTGGCCTTCCACGCCCGGGTCGCGCAGGAGCATTCGGACGACCCCTTCGACATCGATGATGTGGCGGCCGGCCTGGTCGAGAAGCTGGTGCGCCGGCACCCGCACGTCTTCGCCGGCGCGCAGGCCAGCACGCCCGAAGAAGTCGAGGCCCAGTGGGCCCAGATCAAGGCCCAAGAACGCGCCGCGAAGGCCCAAGAACGCGCCGCGAAGGAGCAGGAACGCGCCGCCGAGGGACAGGCGCGGGCGACCAGGTCGTAGCCACCCGGCGGGTGGGTCGGCCGTCGGCCTGGCGAACTAATCTGGAAGGCATGCCCTCTCGCGTGTTCGTCCTCGGTGGCGCCCTGGTGGACCTCGTGGCCCGCGCCGGGATACCGCTGGTGGCGGGCAGTTCCACGCCGGGACACGTGCATACCGGCGTGGGCGGGGTGGCCGCCAATATCGCCCGCAACCTGGGCCGGCTCGGCAACCACGTGGAGTTGATCGCCGCGCTCGGCGCGGACGCCGACGGTGAGCTGATTCGCGCCGCCTGCGCCGAGGCCGGGGTCGGTTTGACGTATGCCGTCGCCTCCCCGCACCCCACCGGCCGGTATGTCGCGATCGTCGGCCCGGACGGGGAACTGGCCTGCGCCGTGAACGATATGCGGGCCACCGAGGCGCTGACCCCGGCGGACCTGGAGCCGGCGCTGGCTCAGTTGCGCTCGGGGGATCTGCTGGTCGCGGATGCCAATCTCTCCGAATCCGCGCTGGCCGCCTGCGCGCGCGGCGCCGCTCGGACCGGCGTCTGGGTGATCGCGGATCCGGTGAGCGTGGCGAAGGCGCCGCGCCTGCGGGCGATGGACCCGGCGCCCTGGCTGATCACCCCCAATCGCGACGAACTTGCCGCGCTCACCGGCGCGCCGGTTACTCCGGCTGCCGTCCCCGCGGCGGCGCGGACGCTGCAGCGCCAAGGGTTCGGTGACATCTGGTGTCGTCTGGGCGCGGGCGGGTCGCTGCTCATCCCCGCGGGCAACTCGCCGACGAATGGCGGCACCGGCCGCGTCGATGACGCCGAGCTGTTGAGTTGCCCCGCCCGGGTGGTCCCCGTCGTCGATGTCACCGGCGCCGGGGATGCGGCGAGTGCCGCCTTCATTCACGCGACGCTCGCCGGCGCCGCCCCCGACCACGCCCTTGACCTGGCCCATGCCGCTGCCGCGCTGACGGTGGGTAGCCACCACAGCGTTCGCCCCGATCTGGCGAGTGCGCTTCGCGCGAGCGGCGCCGCCGGCCTGGG
>CAKZIH010000256.1 GCA_936931335.1 uncultured Nostocoides sp.
GGAGGCGGCTGGCCGGCCAGCCGGCCCCGGCTGGTTGCCCGGATCGCCGGGTCGGGAGTCGACCGCCCACCAGGCACCCCCGGCGACCAGGGCCAGCGACGCGGCCGCGGCGAGCAGACCGACCCGTCCGTAGCGGGGCCGACTCGTGCGGCCCTCCCGGTGAACGCCGGCAACCGGGGTGGGGTGGGACGGCATACGGATGCGGGACTCGATCTCGGCGAGCCGGTCACCGGGGGTGATAGACCCCGCTTCGGTATGCAGCGCCGCCCGCAGCTCGGCTTCCACGTCGGCGGTGCCCGGGTCAACGGGGCCGGGGATAGTCATCGGTGGGGGCCTTCCGGTGTGGGTCCGGCCAGGGCGGCGCGCAGCGCGGTGATGCCGCGCGAGGCGTGCGCCTTGACCGACCCGGGGGAAATCTCCAGGGTGGTGGCGATCTGGGCCTCGGAGAGATCGAGGAAATAGCGAAGGACCAGGACTTCCCGCTGCCGGCGGGGGAGGTGGTCGAGGGCATCAAGCATGAGCCGGCCGCCGAGGCGACCCAGCGCCGACTCCTCGGCGCTGGGGACATGCCGCCGGGCATCCCGCGCCGCCTGCAGACCGAGCTTGTCGTGTTGCACGCGGCGATGGCGCATCACCGAGCGCGAGCCGTTGACCACGCTGCGGCGCAGATAGCCCACGGCCAGGGCGGGGTCGGCGAGATCGTCCCAATGCCGGTGCAGATTGACCAGGGCGTCGGCGACTACATCTTCGGCCGCGGCCTCATCGCGCACCAGCAGGTAGGCAAGTCGGACCATGGTCGCCCATTGCGCGCGATAGAGCGCGGCGATGGCCTCATCGGCAGTCATCGTCTCCGCGTCGGCGGGCGTTCGGCGCACGGCCGTTATTGTCACGCCTCCACCACGCGCCGGCGTGCATTTGGGTTGACCGCGCGCGCATCCCGGTCCCCTTGACGCCAGTATGTTGCTGGGCATGAGCGACTGCCTGTTTTGCCGCTTCGTCTCCGGCGAACTCGACACCGAGGTCGTCGCCGAGAGCGATCACTCCTTCGCCTTCCGGGATATCAACCCACAGGCCCCGACGCACGTCCTGGTGGTGCCCCGGCGCCATGTCGAGAATGCCGCGGAGCTCGCCGCCGCCTCCGCCGTAGAACTCGCCGATCTGGTCACCCTGGCCGGTCAGGTCGCCGCCGCCGAGGACATCACCGGTGGTTACCGAATGGTGTTCAACACCGGGGCCGGCGCGGGGCAGAGCGTTTTCCATGCCCACCTGCATGTGCTGGGCGGGCGCTCCCTGCAATGGCCCCCTGGGTGAGCGGAGCACGTAGACTCGGGGCCACACATGAGTGACAGTTTCCCCGAGGCGAGCGGCGCGCCGCAGCCCCTCCACACCGTGGAGATTCCCGCGTCCGTGCCCATGGTTTCCCTGCTGGGCCCGCGCGATGAGCTTTTGCGCACCATGGAACGGCAGTTCCCCCACGTCGAGATCCTGGTGCGCGGCAACGAATTCCGGATGTCCGGACCCTCCGGCGATATCGCGCTGATCGAACGAACGCTGGACGAATTGCTCGTGGTCCTCGCCGCCGGGCAGCCGCTCAATCGGGACGCCGTCGAGCGCTCGATCGGCATGCTGCGCGCGCAGACCCAGGAGCGCCCGGCCGACGTGCTGACGATGAATATCGTCTCCAACCGGGGTCGCACCATACGGCCCAAGACGTTGAACCAGAAGCGCTACGTCGAGGCGATCGACGCCAACACCATTGTCTTCGGCATCGGCCCGGCGGGTACCGGCAAGACCTATCTGGCGATGGCCAAGGCAGTCGCCGCCCTCCAGGCCAAGCAGGTCAACCGCGTCATCCTCACCCGCCCGGCAGTGGAGGCGGGGGAGCGGCTGGGCTTCCTGCCCGGCACGCTCAACGACAAGATCGACCCCTACCTGCGCCCGCTGTATGACGCGCTGCACGACATGGTCGACCCGGAATCGATCCCGCGGCTGATGGCGGCCGGGACGATCGAGGTCGCCCCCCTCGCCTACATGCGTGGCCGCACGCTCAACGACGCCTTCATCATCCTTGACGAGGCCCAGAACACCTCGGCCGAACAGATGAAGATGTTCCTCACTCGCCTGGGCTTCGGCGCCAAGATCGTGGTCACCGGCGACGTCACCCAGGTGGACCTGCCCGGGGGCACCCAGAGCGGTCTGCGAGTGGTGCAGGACATCCTCACCGGCATCGATGATGTGCACTTCGCCTATTTGACCTCGGTGGACGTGGTGCGTCACCGGCTGGTCGGCGAGATCGTCGACGCCTATGGCCGCTGGGATGACTCCCAGCAGCGTCCCGCCCGGGTGGAGAGGGACTCTGGTGAGCGTCGACGTTCTCAATGAGACCGATCTGGTCCTGCTGGACGAGGTGGAACTGGTCGATCTCTCGCGCTATGTGTTGAGCGAGATGCGGGTCCACCCCGAGGCCGACCTGTGTCTGCGGCTGGTGGACGAGGACACCATGGCTGTGCTGCACGAGCAGTGGATGGATCTGCCCGGCCCCACCGATGTGATGAGTTTCCCCATGGACGAGTTGCGTCCCGGCCGGGAAGGCGAGAGTCCGCAGCAGGGGGTGCTCGGGGACATCGTGCTCTGCCCGAGTGTGGCTGCCCAGCAGGCCGCCACCGCCGGCCATGCGCCGGCCGAGGAACTGCTGCTGCTGACCACCCACGGGATCCTGCACTTGCTCGGTTTCGATCACGCCGAGCCGGCGCAGGAGAAGGAGATGTTCGAGTTGCAACGGCAGTTGCTGCTCACCTTCCTCGCCGCGCGCGGCCGCGGAGAGTCCTGAGGCGATGTTCACCCGCTTGACCCTGGTCGCCGTCCTGGCGATCCTTTTCGCATTTGTCCTGGCCCTCGGCGAGGCGGCGCTGCAGCGCTCCAGCCGGGTACGCGCCGCGGAACTCCTCGAGGAAGGGCGCGCCGGCGCCCGCTCGCTGCAGGCGATCCTGCAGGACAGTGCGGCATACCTGTCCGTGGTGGTGTTCCTGCGCTCGGTCGCCGAGGCGGTGGCCGCGGTCTGCCTGACGGTGACCATCACCCGATCGGTCGACGGCTTCTGGAAGCCGCTGCTGATCGCCATCGCGGTGCTCGCGTTGGTGCTTTTCCTGGCGATCGGGGTCTCCCCGCGCACCATCGGCCGCCAGCACGCCGATGCGGTCGGCCTCGCGCTCGCGCCCTTCTTTGTCTGGCTGCGGCGCATCCTCGGCCCGCTGTCCCGCCTGCTCGTGGCGCTGGCCAATCTGCTCACCCCGGGGCGGGGATATCGAGACGGCCCCTTCCAGAGCGAGTCGGAGCTGCGCGATCTGGTCGACCTGGCGGGCGAGAATGCGCTGATCGAGGACGAGGAGCGCGAGATGCTGCACTCGGTCTTCGAACTCGGGGACACGATCGCGCGCTCGGTGATGGTCCCGCGCACCGACATGGTGTGCATCGACGTGCACAAGAACGCGCGCCAGGCGATGTCCCTCTTCAACCGCTCCGGGTTTTCCCGGCTCCCGGTCGTCGAGGGCGGCCCGGATGAAGTCGTTGGCTTGGTCTACCTCAAGGACGTCATGCGCCACTTCGGCTCGTCCGGGACCGACCTGGCCACGCTGCCGCTGACCGCGGTGATGCGGCCGATGCCCTTCGTCCCCGACTCCAAACCGGTCGATGACCTGCTGCGCGATATGCAGCGCGGCTCGGTGCACATCGCCGTGGTGGTCGATGAGTATGGCGGCACCGCTGGCCTGGTCACCATCGAGGACATCCTCGAGGAGATTGTCGGCGAGATCGACGACGAATACGACCGGGAGACCCCGGGGGTCGAAGACCTCGGCGACGGCAGCTTCCGGATCCCGGCCGCGATGAGCGTGGACGACTTCGCCGACGCCTTCGAGGTCCACATCGAGGAAGACGAGGTGGAGACCGTCGGCGGGCTCATCGCCAAACAGTTGGGCGTGGTGCCCATCCTGGGTTCCACCTGCGAGATCGGGGCTTACTCGCTGACCGCCGAGCGGATGGCCGGCCGGCGCCACCGGATCGCCTCGGTGCTCGTCACTCCGTTGCCGCCAATGACCGACGAAGAGATCGAGCGCAGGAGCGCCGAGGACACCGGCGCGCCCGTGGAACACCGAGCGCAGGAGCGCGTATGAGCGTCCCCCCGCCCGCCGCCGGGTATGTCGCGGGCTTCGCCTGCCTGGTTGGGCGGCCCAATGCCGGCAAGTCCACGCTGACCAATGCCCTGGTCGGGGACAAGGTCGCCATCACCTCCTCCAAACCGCAGACGACCCGGCATACGATCCGGGGCATCGTCACGGGGGAGCGCAGCCAGCTGATCCTGGTGGACACTCCCGGTTTGCACAAGGCGCGCACCCTGCTGGGTGAGCGCCTCAACGACCTGGTCCGCGCCACCCTGCTCGATGTCGATGTGGTCGGTTTCTGCCTGCCCGCCGACCAGCGGGTCGGACCCGGGGATCGCTTCATCGCCAACGAACTCGTGGAGCTGATGCGCGGCAAGAAGCTGCCCGTGGTGGCGATCGCGACCAAGAGCGACACCGTAGACAAGGAGCGGCTCGCCGAGCATCTGATCGCGATCGACCAGCTGGGGGACTGGGCGGCGATCGTGCCCTGTTCGGCGACCCGGGGCGATCAGGTGGACGACGTGCTGCGGGTGCTCTCGGCATACCTGCCCCCGGCGCCCGGACCCCTCTATCCCGAGGGCGTGATCACCGACGAGGACACCGATACCCGTATTGCCGAGCTGGTGCGCGAGGCGGCCTTGGAGGGGGTTCGCGACGAACTCCCGCACTCCCTAGCCGTGCAGGTCGAGGAGATCACCGAGCGCGAGGACACTCCGCCGGACAAGCCGATGCTCGACGTGCGGGTCAACGTCTTCGTCGAGCGGGACAGCCAGAAGGCGATCATCATCGGCAAGGGCGGCTCTCGGCTGCGGGAGGTCGGCACCACCGCGCGCACCGGTATCGAGGAACTGCTCGGCCGCCGGGTCTACCTGCACTTGAGGGTGAAGGTGGCCAAGGACTGGCAGCGCGATCCCAAGCAGTTGCGTCGCCTGGGCTTCTAGCGCTCAGCCGGTGTGTTCGGCATTCGCGAGCGCGTGGGTGGTGACGCGGGTCCCGAGGAACAGGCCGGCGACCAATAGTCCGATCGCAGCAGCGGTGAACGGGGCGCGAATACCCAAGGCACGGCCCAGGATCCCGCCGCCGAGTGCGCCGAGCGGGACAACTCCCAACACGATCAGACGGTAGGCGGCGGTAACGCGCCCGAGCAACGCCGCCGAGGCGGCGAAGGCAAAGAGAGCTGCACCCGCCGGCGGGCCGACGAATGTGTTGATCACCGACTGGGTCGCGAACTGGTGCCCGTTCGCCTTTTCCAGACGATCCCGTGGGACCAGCCGTGGCGGGATGGCCAGGGCGGCATTGTCGACAAGCGTCTCGGCACAGCCGGCAAGGAAAACAGCGGCGTAGAGCAGCGCGAGGTGTTGCCATCCCACACTGATGGTCACGGCGAGCAGGCCGAATCCGATGGCCCGCAGCCAGTTGCCGGCGGTGAGGATGCGACGGCGATCCACTCGATCGGCGAGGACCCCAGCGGGCAGCGTCGCCAGCAACCACGGCAGGAATTGCACGACCGTAATACCGGCGACGGCTATCAGGAAGTCACCCGTGAAGAATGGCATAGGTGGGTCTCATGGGCAATAGCACCCTGGCCCGTGAGAGGGTGCCGGGGCAGCTGAGCATATCGCCCGTCCGAGCCGGCCCCGGCCCGCCCACCCGGTCGCGAGATCGCCCGGATCCCGGGCGGGTCGGTCGGGAGCGAACGGCATACCTATGCTTGATGTCATGCGAGTAGGCGTATTCGGAGCGACCGGCCAAGTCGGTGGAGTGATGCGGACCCTGTTGGCCGAGCGTGAGTTCCCGGTCGACGAGATCCGGTTCTTCGCCTCGGCGCGTTCGGCGGGGGAGACGCTGCCGTGGGCCGATGGGGAGGTGACCGTGGAGGACACGGCGACCGCCGACTTCAGCGGACTCGACCTGGCGCTCTTCTCCAATGGCGGGGCCACCTCCAAGGAGTGGGCGCCCAAGGTCGCGGCCGCCGGCGCGGTTGTCATTGACAACTCCAGCGCTTGGCGCAAGGACCCCGAGGTGCCCCTCGTCGTCAGCGAGGTCAATGCGGACGACCTGCGCAACATCCCCAAGGGCATCGTCGCCAACCCCAATTGCACGACGATGGCCGCGATGCCGGTGCTCAAGCCCCTACATGACCGGGCCACGCTCGTCCGGCTGCAGGTCGCGTCCTATCAGGCGGTCTCCGGCTCCGGCGGCAAGGGCGTGCAGGAGCTCGACCGGCAACTCGCCGGGGCGTATGCCGCCGGTGACCCCGCCGAGCTCGCTCTCGACGGGCACGCGGTCGCCATCCCCGACCCGCAGGTGTATGCCGCTCCCATCGGGTTCTCGGTCGTCCCGCTGGCCGGTTCGCTGGTCGACGACGGTTCGGGGGAGACCGACGAGGAACAGAAGCTACGCAATGAGTCGCGCCGGATCCTGCACATCCCCGATCTGCGGGTCTCCGGGACGTGCGTGCGGGTGCCGGTCTTCAGCGGCCACTCGCTCGCCATTCACGCGGAGTTCGAGCAGGCGATCTCGCCGGAGGAGGCGCTCGACCTGCTCAAGAACGCCCCCGGCGTCGTCGTCTCCGACCTGCCCACCCCGCTCGAGGCCACCGGTCGGGACGAGGTCTTCGTCGGCCGGGTCCGCGCCGACCAGGCGGCACCCGAGGGCAAGGGCCTGGTGCTCTTCGTCGTCGGCGACAACCTGCGCAAGGGTGCGGCTCTCAATGCCGTCCAGATCGCCGAGGAGTGGCTCGCCCGGCGCTGAGGCGGGGCGAGCCGGCGGCGCGCACCGCCGACCCGCGACAGCTGGGACGCCGGTGACCCCGGGCACAGTCGTCGCTAGATTCGCGGTATGACGCTCGCCGACTTCCCGCGCTATCCCCTCACCTTCGGGCCGAGCCCGGTGCACCCGCTCAAGCGGCTCACCGAACACCTCGGTGGCGCCCAGATCTGGGCCAAGCGGGAGGATGTCAACAGCGGACTTGCGTTCGGCGGCAACAAGATCCGCAAGCTGGAGTATCTTGTTCCCGACATCCTCGCCAGCGGCGCGGACACTCTGGTCTCGATCGGCGGCTACCAGTCCAATCACACTCGCCAGGTGGCCGCCGTCGCCGCGCATCTGGGGCTGAACTGCCGTCTGGTGCAGGAGAAGTGGGTGCCCTGGGAGGACCCGGTCAACGACAAGGTCGGCAATATCCTGCTGTCCCGGATGATGGGCGCCGATTTCCGCCTCGACCCGGCCGGCTTCGATATCGCCATCCGGGAGTCCTGGCAGAACGCGCTCCGGGAGGTCGAGGAGGCCGGGGGTCGGCCATACCCCATCCCGGCCGGTGCCTCCGAGCATCGGCTCGGCGGGCTGGGGTTCGCGAACTGGGCCTTCGAGGTGGCGGAGCAGGAGCGCGCGCTCGGGGTGCACTTCGACACGATCATCGTCTGCACGGTGACCGGCTCGACCCACGCAGGGATGATCGCGGGGTTCGCGGCGCTCGAGGAGGCGACCGGGGTCCGGCGCCGGATCCTCGGCATCGACGCCTCGGCGACCCTGGAGCAGACCCGCGCCCAGGTGGAGCGGATCGCCCGGCATACGGCCGAGCTCATTGAGTTGGGCCGGGAGCTGCGCGACGACGAGATCCAGGTGCTCGCGGGCTGGGCCGGTGACCTCTACGGCGTGCCGGTCGACTCGACGATGGCGGCGATGGCGATGGGGGCGCAGTTGGAGGCGATGATCACCGACCCGGTCTATGAGGGGAAGTCCCTCGCCGGACTCATCGATCTGGTGCGCGACAAGGAGATTCCCGCCGACTCGACGGTCCTCTATGCCCACCTCGGTGGGCAGCCGGCGATCAATGCGTACCACTCGCTGTGGGACCCCGCCGCGGGGGATGCCGCTCCGGCGTGACCGTCTCGCCGGGTGCGGCCACGGTGGTCGGGGTCAGTCCGTCGACTCCGGCTGATAGCGACCGAGCACGCAGAACTCATTGCCTTCGGGGTCGGTGAGCACGACCCAGCCCTTGTCCGGGCCCTCGCGCAGGTCCTCGTAGACCTTTGCGCCGAGGCCGACGATCCGGTCGACCTCCTCGTCGCGGTGCCGGTCGGTCGGGCGGAGGCAGATGTGCATCCGGTTCTTGACCGTCTTGTCCTCGGGGACCTTGAGGAAGAGCAGGTAGCGGTCGTCGGGGCCGGTCAGGCCGCATTCCTCGTCCCCGGGCTGCATGCCGTCCTCCTCGACGGCGACGAAGTCCTCGAGGACCTGGGCCCACCACATCGTTTGGGCGTAGGGGTCGTGGGCGTCGATACAGAAGTTGCTCGCGCGAGATGCCATGGCCCGACCGTAGCCGCCAGCGCAGTCGGCGGCGACCGGATATCGCGGCGGTGAGCTACCGGTCCCGCGCCAGGGCCGGGTGGCACGAATGGGGCAATCAGCCGGTGCGGATCGACCCATTTCTGCCCTGCCAGGAGCCGGGTGGTACGAATGGGGTGGTCAAGTCCCTGGTAGTGGTGTAGCGCTGCGTTCTCCTTGTTGTGGTTAGGCG
>CAKZIH010000257.1 GCA_936931335.1 uncultured Nostocoides sp.
GCCGGCGCCGGCCCGTTGGTCGGTCCCGTGCTCGCGGCGCAGATGGGCTACCTGCCCGGGACCATGTGGATCATCATCGGCGTGGTCTTTGCTGGCGCGGTGCAGGACTACATGGTCATGCACATGTCGATCCGCCGCCGCGGTCGCAGCCTGGGTCAGATGGCCCGCGACGAACTGGGCATGGTGGGCGGCACCGCCGCCATCGTCGGCGTGCTGACGATCATGCTCATCCTCATCGCGGTCCTCGGCATCGTGGTCATCAATGCGCTCGCCGACAGCCCCTGGGGCGTCTTCTCCATCGCCATGACCATCCCGATCGCGCTCTTTATGGGTCTCTACCTGCGCGTGCTGCGCCCGGGCGCGGTCAACGAGGTCTCCCTGATCGGGGTGGCCCTGCTGCTGCTGGCGATCATCGCCGGCCGGTTCGTGGCGGAGAGCTCGTGGGCGGACACCTTCACTCTCACTCCCGTGCAGTTGGCCTGGGCGCTGATCATCTATGGCTTCGCCGCCTCCGTGCTGCCGGTATGGCTGTTGCTCGCCCCCCGCGACTACCTGTCCACCTTCATGAAGGTCGGCACCATCGCGCTGCTGGCCATCGGCATCCTGGTCTCCGCACCGACCGTGCAGATGCCAGCGGTGACCCAGTTCGCGCACACCGGCACGGGGCCGTCCTTCGCCGGCTCGCTCTTCCCCTTCCTTTTCATCACCATCGCCTGTGGCGCGTTGTCCGGCTTCCACGCGCTGATCTCCTCCGGCACCACGCCCAAGCTCATCGAAAAGGAGAGCCAGGCGCGGCTGATCGGCTACGGCTCGATGCTCACCGAATCCTTCGTGGCGGTGATGGCGATGGTGGCCGCGATCAGCATCGACCAGCACGTCTACTTCGCGATGAACGCCACCAAGGCCCTGACCGGCGGCACCCCGGAGACCGCGGCGACCTTCGTCAACGGCCTGAACCTGGTCTCCCCGGGTGGCACGCCGCTGCCGGCCCTCGAGCCAGCGACCTTGCAGGCCGCGGCTGCCAGCGTCGGTGAGACGAGCATCGTCTCCCGCTCCGGTGGCGCCCCGACCCTGGCCTTCGGGATGAGCGAGGTGATGAAGGTCTTCGGTGGTGAGTCGCTGAAGTCCTTCTGGTACCACTTCGCCGTCATGTTCGAGGCGCTCTTCATCCTCACCACCGTGGATGCCGGCACTCGCGTGGCCCGCTTCATGTTCTCCGACTCGCTCGGCAATATCCCCGGCATGGCCCGGTTCAAGGACCCGTCCTGGCGCATCGGCGCCTGGATCTGCTCGCTGCTGGTGGTCGCCGGCTGGGGCTCCATCCTGGTGATGGGCGTGAAGGACCCCCTCGGCGGCATCTACACGCTTTACCCGCTCTTCGGCATCGCCAACCAGTTGCTGGCCGCGATCGCGCTCACCGTGGTGACCACCATCCTGATCAAGCAGGGCAAGCTCAAGTGGGCGTGGATTCCCGGGTTGCCGTTGGCGTGGGACCTGCTGGTCACCCTCACCGCGTCCTACCAGAAGATCTTCAGCGACAAGCCGGCCATCGGCTACTTCGCCAACCATGACCGGTTCGTCGAGGCCAAGGCCGCCGGCAAGGTGCTGCCTCCCGCCGCGGACATGGGCGATATGGACCAGGTCATCTTCAACACCACGGTCCAGGGGATCCTCTCGATCGTCTACGCCAGCCTGGTGATCATCGTGGTGCTCGCCGCAATTGCGGTGTGGGTCAAGGCGATCCGCGCCGGTGGCCTGCCCACCTCCGAGGCCGAGGGCAAGCCCTCGCGGATCTTCGCGCCGCGCGGCTTCGTGCCCACCCCGGCCGAGCGCGCGGTGCTCGAGGAATGGCGGGTGGCCGGGCTCGACCCCAGTCCGCAGGGGGGCCACCACTGATGCCGGGTGCCGCGTCCGGACCGCTGGCCCAAGCCCGCCGGTTCTGGCGCGGCGTCATCGGTGCCGACGCCTACGAGCGGTATGTCGAGCACCTCACC
>CAKZIH010000258.1 GCA_936931335.1 uncultured Nostocoides sp.
CGGCGATGCTGAGGACCGCGCTTCAGGCGCAGGTCGTGCTGAGGACCGGGATCTGAGCCCGGCGGAGCTGGCGGCGGTGCAGGACTTGGTCCGCCAGGCCCGGGCCGCCGGGGTCGCGTTGACGGGCCCGGACGGGCTGTTGAAGGCGATGACCAAGACGGTGATCGAGTCCGCGCTGGAGGAGGAGCTGGCCGAGCATCTCGGCTACGACAAGCACGCTGTGGAGGGCCGCAACCGGGGCAATTCGCGCAATGGCAGACGGGCCAAGACCTGCTGTCGGACAGTTGCGGCGAGGTCTCGATCGATGTTCCCCGAGACCGCGACGGCACGTTCGAGCCGCAGCTGGTCAAGAAGAGGCAACGCCGCCTCGGAGAGGTCGATGAAGTGGTGCTTTCCCTGTATGCCAAGGGATTGACCACCGGCGAGATATCCGCCCACTTCGCCGACGTCTACGGCGCCAGAGTCAGCAAGGACACGGTCTCGCGGATCACCGACCGAGTGATCGAGGAGATGCAGGCCTGGTGGGCGCGGCCGTTGGAGAAGGTTTACGCCGCGATCTTCATCGACGCCATCATGGTCAAGATCAGCGATGGACAGGTCCGCAACCGGCCCGTCTACGCCGCGATTGGCGTCGACCTCGACGGTCACAAGGACGTGCTCGGCATGTGGGCCGGAGACGGCGACGGGGAGTCGGCCAAGTTCTGGCTGGCGGTGCTCACCGACCTGAAGAACCGGGGCGTGCGTGATGTGTTCTTCGTCGTCTGCGACGGCTTGAAGGGTCTACCCGATTCGGTGAACGTCGCGTTCCCCCGGGCGATTGTGCAGACCTGCATCATCCACCTGATCCGCAACACGTTTCGCTACGCCAGCAGGAAATACTGGGACAAGATCAGCTTCGACCTGAAGCCGATCTACACCGCCCCCACCCCTGCCGACGCCCGCCGGGCCTATGAGGAGTTCGCCGAGAAGTGGGGCCGGGCCTACCCGGCACTCAAGCGACTGTGGGACAACGCCTGGGAGGAGTTCATCCCGTTCCTCGACTACGACGTCGAAATCCGCAAGGTGATCTGCTCGACGAATGCGATCGAGTCGCTGAACGCCCGCTACCGCCGCGCGGTGCGGGCCCGGGGCCACTTCCCCAACGAGCAGGCCGCGATGAAAGCGCTGTATCTGGTCACCCGATCCCTGGACCCC
>CAKZIH010000259.1 GCA_936931335.1 uncultured Nostocoides sp.
GGGTGAGTGCCGGGCCCCGGTAGCGCTGGGTGGCGCGTTCACGGTCGGGCTTGCCCAGTGGGGTGAAGGCGTAGGGGGTGCGCTCGTCGTAGGTGGCGCACAGTGTGTCGGTCTGCTCCGCTGTCATGCCGAGCGAGAAGACGGGCAGGTCGTGCAGCCTCTTCGGCAGGTGGGTGAGGAACAGTCCGCCGTCGAGGTAGAGGGTGCCGGGGATCGGGCCCGGTCGGGTGCCGCGCTGTGTGGTGTGCAGGTCGATCACCTGGTCGATGCCCAGGCGGTGGAGGGGCAGCGCCCAGCGCTGGCCGTCCAGGTAGGTGTATCCGCGATCCGCGAGCAGAGTGGTGCACGCTGGGCCGCCGCCGAGGGCGGCAAGGGCCGCGCGGCCAGCGGTCGCCTTGTCGGAGCCTGCGGGTGCGAGGCACGCCGCTCGCACCAGTGGCGGGCATCCGGGCTCACCGAGGGCGGGTGTGTCCACGGCGAGGTGGACGTCCCACCCCACGAAAACCCCCTTGCGGGACTTGTTCTTACCCGCGCGGTAGCCGTCGCGGGCATCGGGATCGACGCTGTGCTGGAGCCGACCGTCGTCCCCCGTTCGCGGCCAGCCGGGCTCGTTCACTGTGGGTTTGGCTGGTTCGAAATCATCTTCGGGAAGGGCAGTGGCCACGACATCGGGCTTCATGTGGTGCTTCCACGAACGGCGTCGATAGTGCGTCTCGTAGTCGGTGGAGTCCAACGACAGGGTGCTCGTTCGCGTGATCTGGGCTGGGATCAGCCCGGTTGCCACTCGTGTCATGAACGCGGTGAGGTCGATACTCAGTCGGGGCGGCAGAACCTCGCCGGTCAACGGGTGCACCCGCTCTGTCATCGCGACATCAAGGTCGGCCACGGCTGACTCGATCTGGGCGTAGGTCATTGGGTGCGTCATGGAGAGGCTTTCGCGCTGGGCGTCGCTGAGACGCTCAGCCACACCCGCAGCGCGGGAGAGCAGCAGGGAGCCGTTGCCTTCCAATCCGGTGATCGCCAGGACGGTGAGAATCGCCTTCCACGGCTGGACGCGCCGACGACCAGTGCGGGAGGTCATCTCCGCCTGAATGGCAGGCTCGACGCCGCTCGCGTTGACGACGGCCAGTCCCCGCGCGAACGTCTCTGCACTGACGCAGCACTCGGTGATCATCGACCCGCCGCCTTGTGCAGGTACTCATTCTCAGCCCACCGGCCCTCGACGTACGGGGCGATGACCTCCAGAGACTTGGATGAGACGGTCCCCGCGATGACCATGAACTCGCTGACACGCACGTCATTGGTGAGCACCGTCGCCATCCATGTCGTCCGAAGGCGCGGTGCGGTGAGCGTCGGGAGGTGCGAAGGAATCTCGATCCCGCGACGAAGGCCGGTGAACGGGTCTCGCCTGTCGCGGTTCCAGTGACCGATCAGCGGGCCAGTGGGATGAGCGCGGCAGAGGGCACGCAGACGCTCGGCGTAGATGTCGAGCACCGGCACGGTTCGGTCTTCCAGGAAGATCGCAGTGAGCCCGCTCGTTCGCTCGCACTGCACATCGGAGGCGGTGCATTCGAGCACCTCGCGCGGCTTCAGCCCTGCCCCCAGCCCGAGCAGCAGCATCGCGTTCATGACCCGCTGGCGATGTTCGGTCGCCTGCTGTGCGGCGGCATCCCAGAATCCGGCGACTTCGGCGGGCGTGTATGGCGGCTTCAGATGGACATGCCCTTGAAATGGTTGCGGCTCCCCAGGCCAGGGAGCCTTGGTGGTGGCCGCACGACCGACCCTGCGCAGGACTGACCGCTCGTTGGCGCGGGTGCGCCGGGTGACTCCGGCGCGTGCACCGCCGATGAACCGCTCGGTGCGCTCGGGCTGGAAGATCGCCTCCGGGTCGAGCGCAACGCCGTCATCCTCAGCCCACGAGACGAAGCCCGACACCACCCGGAGCGCGAAGTGCGCCCCGTGGATGGAGTCATAGCCGGTCGCGGCGACGGCCTCGGTGACCAACGGCCTGATCCGTCGCCACTGCTCAACAGTGATCCGCGCCGGGGTCGGGCGGTACGTAGCCAGCACCTCGGGCACGGTCGTCACGACACGGCCCTGAATGACGAGGTGCTGACGTGGCATGATCTCTCCAGAGTGGTCTTTAAAGTCCACTTACCGTAGCACCCGAGCCAGTCACCGCAAGAACTCGTTACGCTCACGACGTGCCTAGGTCCGGTGGTGATGAGATGCCGCGCTCGTACGTGGTATCCGGGTCTTGGCCGGACGCCAGGCTGGTCAAGACCGCTCCTCCATCCGCGCGCTACGGGATCGTGTTCACCCGCCGCCTTCGGGACGCCATGGCACTCAAGGGCCTCAACCCGAACTCGCTCGGGCGCTCCAGCGGTGTGTCGCGCAAGACCATCGAGCGGACCCTGATCGGTGAGGTACTTCCGGCTTTTGGGGCCATTGCGCGACTGGAGGATGCGTTGGGCGTCGATCTGTGGCCTGGACCCGAGGTCCGGGCGAGCAAGGATGGGCACGAGACAGGCTGAGCGAAGCCCTTGGCCAGCGCTGGGCGGTGCCATATCCTCAGAGGTGGTTCCAAGACCCTGGGGACGGCTCTCACCGCTGGTGGGGGCCTTCTCTTTTGTCCGCGCCGGAGGGCGCGTCAGCATCGTTCGATCAGCCCCCTGGTCGCTTCAGGCGGGCGGTTGCGCGGTAGACGCCGCGACTCAGGCGTTCGACTTCGCCTCGCCTGTAAAGCCTGGCGAAGGCGGCGTCGACCTGGTCGGCGGTGATCTGGGGGTACTGGCGCTGGACAGCAGCACGGACGGCGTACGTCTGGACTGTCTTCCCGCCGTGCAGATGCGAGCGCAGCAGGTCTGCGAGATTGGCTACGCCTGCGCTCCGCACCCTCGCGGCCATGCCGTCGCCGGGTCGGATGTTTCGTGGCGCGCGCGCCGTGCTGAGGGTACGACGGATCGCAGCCCAGTCAGTGGTGGTCGGAGCCGTACGCCCACGCCTTGCTGCTGCCTGGATGATCCGGTCGAGCGTCACGACATCGGCGCGGATGCGCGACTCGATCTGCGCGATCTCGTCCATGTCAGGCTCCTTCCGGTGGGCGGCGGGTTTCGCGGGCACCCCACCTTCACCCGAACCCTGCTCCGACCCTGCCCTTCGACCGGAATCCCGGTCCTTGCGTAGCACCCCTGCTTGCAAGGACTTGGTGAGGTGGCGCTGAAGGGCCGGCCCGACGCGAGGGCTCGCCATCGCGGCGCTGATCTCTGGCAGCGTCACCCAACGCGCACCTTGAAGCGTGAGGCGGAGGCGCTCCCGCCCCATGCCGAGTTCTGTTGCCAGCACTTCGTACGCCGCGCGTCGATGACCTCCCGAGTCTTCGCCCGCGTTGAAGGACAGTGTTTCCGGATCACCCATGGCGTCAAGGAGTGCTGCGGTGAAGGCGACAGCCAGCGCGTCGGTCAGATCGGTGGGCTCCACCCTCTGCTGCGTGACGGCAGTCGTCCACTCGTCCCGCCCGGTCAGGCGATGCCGGTCACGCGGACCGTCACCCCCAGACCGGGGCAAGGAGTTCGTCCATGCTCTGGCCCCAGGTGCGAGACAGGATCAGCCAAGTCCGCAGATCGCCCTGCGTCGCTCCCGTGCCGATGTTGATAAGCGTTCGTCGGCTAAGCCCGCTCGCCTGTGCGAGGTCGTCGTAACTCTGCCCGGACTCGTGTCTGAGCCGGTTGAACACCTCGCGAAGTCGTGTGAGATCAGGGTCTGGCGGGAGGTCGGTTTTCACCCTCTTACTGCACCGGGACCGTCATAGTTGGCGCAGTGCATGACCTTGCACTAGATGGTGCAAGGTGCTTCACTAAGGGTCCTTAACGACCGACGACCGGGAGCGTCTCGAATGAGCCAGATTCGTTTGCTGACAAGGACTGTGGGACGAAGAGAGGCCCTGAGGTGCCTGGGGATGGGGGTGCTCGGCGCGGCGAGTGTCGCGGCGCTCAGCGCCTGTGGCGAGGAGGCGGACAGACCGTCTGGTGGTTCGTCGGTCGCGGCGCAGACACTGAGCGCGTTTCTGCAAGGGTCGTGGGCGGTGTCGTTCCCTTTGGACACGGAGCGTGAGTCGTTCGTTGTCGAGATCAAGGACGGCACCTGGCGCGTGCCAGACGGCCCGATGAGCGAGGAGCAGAAGGGCGGCTCCGGCACCTGGCAGTACGCGGGCGGAACTCTCCAGATCGTCAACTGGAAGGGCGACGACTCCCTCGGCACTGCGACCGGCGTCCCCGAGGAAGTCGGTGACGCGCTGCCCTCGACCGTGCCCTGGACCTGGAAAGGTACGGCCACCTCGTCCGCAGACAGCCTGTCGACTTCCCTGAACTGGGATAAGGCGAAGAAGGCTCTGACGATCACCGGCACCGACGCTAACGGCGAGCCGTTGGTGATCGAAGCGAAGCGATCCTGATGCAGACCTCCACTAAGGCAGCCCTCGGTACGGGAGTCGCGGCGCTCGTCGGCGGTGCCGTCGGACAGGGACTCGGTGTCGTCCGCACGGCTCGGCGGATGAACGAGCAGATCGACGCTGATCTCGCGTTCCTCGACAGGTACGGCTACCTACCAAATGTTCCGCCATACCTGCCGCCCACGGGTTCTCGCCCTCGCAGCAAGGTCGCAATCTTCCTGCGCTGCTGGGCGATTGGATCGCTCGGCATCTTCCTGCTGCTCCTGCTCGGCAGCGTGCTGGCGACGGTGGCCGCGAACGACCCGGAACACCCGGTGGCCCTGGCCGTCGTCGGTGGCGGAGTCACCGGCCTGTTCGCTGGCATCCTCGGCGGCTGGCTTCCCGGCCTGCTCCTCTTCGCGATCCTCGGCACCCGCGAGAACGTGAGGCGTGCAGTCGGCGTGGTCCTGGATGAGTTCAGTGAGTACTGGGACGCCCGCATCGAGGCGATGCACGCGATTCCGCAGGGCCGCGACCCGCGCGTCGCCCGCCAGTTCCTTGCGTGTTACAGGCTTCCTGTCGATGACGACTGACGGGCAGCCGCTACTGCCTTGGCTGGCTCGCTTTGAAGCAGAGATCGAACGGGAAGACGCCGAAGACGCTGTGGTTGCCGAGGTCGCGCCGAGGCCGGAGATCAGGACCTACGAGGGCTTTGCCCGTGGCGGCGTGGTGCCACGGCTGGCGGGAGACCTGAGCGACACGGAGGACTAGGCATCTCACCGAAGCACCCCAGCCCATACCATCAGTCACAAGTTTGACGGTCCCCGCGTTCATCGGGGGCGATGGCGCGGCAGGAGACCCGGTGGCAGCACGAGGAACGAAGACGAGCGCTCTGGGGCTCGAAGATGCTCTCTGGGAGTCCGCGAACCGACTGCGCTCATCCATGGATGCCGCCGAGTACAAGCACGTCGTCCTCGGGCTACTGTTCCTGAAGTACGTGTCCGACAAGTTCGAGTTCCGCCAACAACATCTCGCGCAGATGGTCGCCGACGAGTCCAGCGACTACTTCATGCCAACCGAGGAGGCCAGGCAGGCGGTCCTGGAGGATCGCGACGAGTACACCGCCGAGGGCGTGTTCTGGGTCCCAGCAGGCCACCGCTGGCCCGACCTGCGCAAGGCAGCGAAGCAGACCGATATCGGGCAGCGGATCGACGCCGCGATGGAGGCCATCGAGAAGGAGAACCCCACGCTGAAAGGCGTGCTCCCCAAAACCTACGCGCGCCGCGAACTCACCGCCGCCACCCTCGGCGGGCTGATCGACACCTTCTCCCGCGACGACCTTGCCGCCGCCGAGCACTCGGGCCTCGACGTGCTGGGCCGGGTGTATGAGTACTTCCTCTCCCAGTTCGCCTCCAACGAGGGCAAGAATGCAGGCGAGTTCTACACACCCCGCTCTGTGGTGTCGCTGCTGGCCGACATGCTCCGCCCCTACAACGGGCGGGTGTTCGACCCGTGCTGCGGCTCGGGCGGCATGTTCGTGCAGGCCGAGCACTTCGTGGAGTCGCACGGCGGCTCCCGCAATGACATCTCCGTCTTCGGCCAGGAGTCCAACCCCACCACCTGGCGGCTGGCGAAGATGAACCTCGCTATCCGTGGCATCGAGGCCAACCTCGGCCCGGAGTGGGCGGACTCGTTCCACGACGACCAGCACCCCGACCTGCGGGCCGACTTCATCATGGCCAACCCGCCGTTCAACATCTCCGACTGGGGCGGCGAACGGCTGACCGACGATCCGCGCTGGACCTACGGCACGCCGCCTGCGGGTAACGCGAACTACGCCTGGCTCCAGACGATGCTCGCGCACCTCTCGCCCACCGGGACGATGGGCGTGGTCCTGGCGAACGGGTCACTGACGGTGAACTCGTCCGGCCAGGGCGAGATCAGGCAGCGGATGG
>CAKZIH010000260.1 GCA_936931335.1 uncultured Nostocoides sp.
ATGCCGTCATTGTGGAGCTCGAAGACGGATACGCCGATGGCGTCGAAGCCATTGCCGTTGTTGCTGCTGCGCCGCGGGATCTCGGCGATCTTGTCGAGGACGCGGATGGTGTCCTCCGGTTGCCTGTGCCGGGAGACCTTGGGGCCGAGCCCGTTCTGCATCATGGCCACATTCTTCGGGTTGGGCGAGACGAAGGAGTCTGCAAGGTTGACCTGGACGTAAGCGATGGCGAGGGCTTGAGAGCTGGCGCCGTGGACGGCTAGGTGGGAACTGTTCAGCTCGTCGTACAGGCGCGGTAGGGCCTTGACGTGCGCGGTCATCGCGGCCTTCGCCTCAAGGGCGACAAGCACGGCGCCTACCGGGGCTACGGACACGTCAGGCAGTTCGGTGAGGACGCCTCGCTCCTCCTCGTCGAGGTCAATCCGGTACTGCTCGGCAAGCCCGCGCAGGGTCTGCGCCTTGCGTACGGGTTGGTCGACATCGGGGCGGGCGATGACCAGGTCCAGATCCTTTCTGCGCCCGGTCGCGTAATCGACCATCCGGTGGTTGACCCCGAGAACGATCTTCCCCTCCGCCGCGTGGCGGCGCATCAGTGACGAATGCGAGAGCAGGTCGAACGCAACTCCCCAGCAACCGATCTTGCTGTGGCGGTCGGATCTTGAGTGGTATTGCCAGCCGATGCCGTCGGTCATAGTGCCTACGGTGCTGAGGCTGCGCGCCAGGATCGTCGGGCCGTACATTGCGTCAGGCCGTCGCGGGTGTCGTGGCGGTGCCCGTCGCTGCGCGGTCGTCGTTCGCGGCTACGGCCTCGCGGAATCCGGGGTACCAGCCGAGGTTGCCCTTCCGGAGCCGGTTGTGGAAGCCAGCCACCGCCCGCGCGCTGAGGGTGGGTGCGGTCTCGGCGTCAACGACGTCGAGCAGGTGCTCGTAGGGGCGCAGTATGGGGAACTCGCTCGCGGCGACCCGCGTCACCGTCCCAGCGAAGCCGCTGGCGGCGGTGGGCCACCTGCTCTGGGACCAGTCCTCGGTCTCGCACGCGACCTCGCCCGGCTGGGCGATTCGACCGCCCAGCCACTCGGCCACGCGGGTCGTGACAGCGTTGCCGATCATCTTCCAGCGTGTCCCGCCCCGGCGGGCGCCGCCGATCCCGAAGTCAACATCGGTCCAAGCGCGCGGGAAGCCTTGGAGGGCCTCAGCGTCCTCGATGGCTGGTACGACGAGGTCTTGGCCGTCAGTCCGGCCCCC
>CAKZIH010000261.1 GCA_936931335.1 uncultured Nostocoides sp.
GACGGGTCGGACGCGCGCGGCCGGCCGTGGCGGGGCAGCGGGAGGGTTCACGGGGAGCGCTAGTCCTTCGTGGCGTCAGTGGGCGTGGCGTCGGCGGGCGCGGCGTCGGTCGTGGCCTTCGACTTGCCCTTGGTGGCCTTGGGCTTGGTCATCGTCGGTGCGGTGATCACGCTAAACGGCTTGTCCTTGGTGGCCGCCTTCGCCACGCCGAGGATGGTCCCGTCGGACAGACGAATGAAGGCCGCGGACTCGGCGGGCACCATCCCCTGCGACTGCGCCCGCTTGGCCAGGGCGGCCGGCGCCCGCAGGCCGTCCAGCTCATGGGTGAGCGATTCCTGGCGATCGGCCAGCACGGTGGACTCGGCCGCCAGCCGCCCCCGGGTGTAGCTGCCCTCGGCCAGCGAGGTGTTGAGCATCAGCGTGCCCAAGAGACCGGCGACGAGCATGAGCAGCATGGCGATCGGGAACCACGCCTGGCGCACGGTGGCACCACCAGGGATGACCGAGAGCGGCACGCGGGCGGCGGCACCGGGACGGGCGGCAGCGGCCCGGCTGGCGCCGGACAACTGATAGGCGGAGGAGGTCATCGCGGTCCCTTCGTGGGGCGGAGGCGTTCGGCTGCGCGTAGGCGGACGGAGGCAGATCGGGGGTTGGCGGCGCGCTCGGGCGCATCCGCGACTTCGGCGCCGCGGGTGAGCAGGCGCAGATAGGGACGGTGTTCCTCGAGTTCCACCGGCAGGCCCAGCGGGGCGCTGCTGCGCCCCCCGGCGGCCAGCTCCTGCTTGGTGATCCGGTCCTCGAGGGAGTGATACGAGAGCACGGCGATCCGACCGCCCACGGCGAGTGCGTCGATGGCCGCGGGGAGGGCACGGCGCCATACCGAGAGTTCGTCGTTGACCTCGATGCGCAGCGCCTGGAAGGTGCGTTTGGCTGGATGGCCACCGGTGCGCTGGGAGGCGGCGGGGACGACCTCGGTGAGCAGGTCCACCAGCTGCGCGGAGGTGGTGAGCGGGGTGCGCTGGCGACGCTCGACGATGGCCGAGGCGATGCGCCCGGCGAAGCGCTCCTCGCCATACTCACGCAGGATGCGGGCGAGCGCGCCGGCGTCATACTCGCGCAGCACATCGGCCGCGGTCGGCCCGGTGCCCGCCTGATCCATCCGCATGTCCAGCGGCCCGTCGAAGCGGTAGGCGAACCCCCGGTCCTCCTCGTCCAGTTGCAGCGAGGAGACGCCGAGATCGAAGAGGATGCCCTGGATCTGCGTCAGCCCGAGATCGGCGAGCACCTGCGGCAGTTCGTCGTAGACGGCGGCGACCGCAGTGAACCGGTCCCCGTATGCCGCCAGCCGCTCCCCCGCGATCGCCCGCGCCTGGGGATCCCGGTCGATGCCGATCACCCGGGCCTGCGGACAGGCCCGCAGCAGCGCCTCGGCGTGCCCACCCATGCCCAGGGTGGCGTCGATGGCGACCGCGCCCTGCGTCTGCAACGCCGGGGCGAGCAGTTCCACGATCCGCTCCCGCAGGACCGGCACATGCCGGTCGGCGGCGGGCGCGTCCTGGTTCATCGGGGTCCTTCGGTCGGGCTGGGGAAGATCTGGGTGGTGCGGTCGGTCCGCCCGCTCCGGCGGTGATCCCAGGTCCCCATCCGCCGCCCCGGCCCGGGGGAAGTCGGGTCGGGAGGACGGCTGGAGGCCTGGGATCACCGACGGCTCAGAGCAGGACGCCCCCGTCCACGTCGAGGGCATCAAGGCTGTCGTCGCTGGAAATCTCGATCTCGGCGAAAGTCGCCGAGTCCCACAACTCGAGGTAGTCGCCCTGGCCGATGACCACGACGTCCTTGTCCAGGCCGGCGTAATCGCGTAGCACGGCCGGGATGGTGATGCGGCCCTGGCGGTCCGGGGCCTCGGTTGAGGCGTGCGCCAGCAGGGCGCGGCGCAAGTTGCGTACCGCGCGGCTGGAGGTCGGACCGGCGGCGAGCCGGTCGAGCACCTGGGTCTTGAAGGTCTCGTGGGGATAGACGGTGAGGCAGCGGTCCAGGCCCTTGGTCACCACGATCCGCTCCCCGAGGTCTTCCCGGAAGCGCGCCGGCAGGGCGAGACGGCCCTTCTCATCAAGACGCGGGGAGTAGTGGCCCATGAAGTCGGCATCGCTCACGGCCACCTCCCTTCGCGCGTCCACCCCCGAGCGCCCCGCCTGGCTCCCGATTTCCCCACCCTACCCCACTTATTCCCCGATCTCGACCCCAAATCGTGATCTTTCGGGTCAGTTCTCGCTTAGCGAACTGGTCAGAGGGGGTGGGGAGAAGTGGGGGAACTTTTGCCCGCAGCACCATTCTCACCGTCGATCGGCGCCGGAATGCCGTGCCGGGTCGCGTTCGCACCGCTCGCCCGGGCGGCCCGCGACCTCCGCCGGGTAAGAATGGCGCTGGGTGACAATGGCGTTGGGTGACCAGGGTGCCGGGCGATCAGGGCGTCGGAGGATCAGGGCGCCACCAGCAGAGGGAGAACCGGGTGACGAACCAACCGCAGCCGCAAACGGCCGGTATCGGCAGGGGCCTCGACGAGGTCCTGGAGGTGAGCGCCAGCCTCGCCGCGGCGATGCGCACCGTCATCGAAGGCAAGCCCGACGTCATCCAGACCGCGCTGACCGCCCTGCTCGCCGAGGGCCACCTGCTGCTGGAGGACGTCCCCGGCGTCGGCAAGACCATGCTCGCCAAGACCCTGGCGCGCAGCATCGACTCCACGGCCCGGCGCATCCAGTTCACCCCGGACCTGCTGCCCAGCGATATCACCGGCGTCAATATGTTCAATCAGGACGTCCGGGCATTCGAGTTCCGCCCGGGTGCGATCTTTGCCAATGTGGTTGTCGGCGACGAGATCAACCGCGCCTCGCCCAAGACCCAATCCGCGCTGTTGGAGTGCATGGCGGAGGGGAATGTCACGGTGGACGGGCGCACCTACGCGCTGCCGCACCCCTTCCTGGTGATGGCCACGCAGAACCCGATCGAGATGGAGGGTACCTATCCCCTGCCCGAGGCGCAGCGGGATCGCTTCATGGCTCGGGTATCCCTGGGCTATCCCAGCGCCCGCAGCGAGATGGACATGCTCGCCCACCACGGGGAGGAATCCCCGTTGGAGCAACTGCGCCCGGTCACCGATGCCGCGACCGTGAGCCGCTGCATACATGCGGTGCGCCAGGTGCACACCTCCGACGGGATCCGCGAATATCTCGTCGCCCTCGCCGCCGCGACCCGGGACAATCCGGCGATCCGTCTCGGCGTCTCCCCGCGCGCCACCCTCCACCTGTTGCGCGCGGCCCGGGCGCATGCCGCCCTGGCCGGCCGCGACTTCGTCCTCCCCGATGATGTCCAGGCCCTGGTCGTGCCGGTATGGAGTCACCGCCTCCTGCTCACCGGCGAGGCGGCGCACGCCCGCCGCGGCCCCGGCGACATCCTGCTCGCCCTGATGGACCGCGTGCCGATTCCCGCCCCGGCTTTCTAACGGGGCTCCGGTATGCCGCGACCCAGGATCTCTGACTCCCTCACCCTGCGAGGACACGTCTTCCTCGCCACCGGTTGTGCCCTGATCCTCGGCGGGGTGGCGCTGGGCTTTCGTGATGTGACCCGGGTCGGGGTCCTCATCGCCGGGCTGCCCCTGGTGGTGCTCTTGTTCGCGCGGCGGCCTGTGACGCTGCATACGGCCCGGGAGGTGGTGCCGGCAATGGTGGCCCCGGACCAGGTCGCCGATGTCACCCTGCGGGTGCGAAATGACGCCGACCGGGCCACGCCGATCGCCATGGCCGAGGAACAACTCGACTACTCCCTCGGTGACCGGCCCCGCTTCCTGCTGCCCCGGATGGCGCCGGGTGAGAGCCACCAACTCTCCTATCGGGTGCGCGGCACCGCCCGCGGTCGCCACCGGCTCGGGCCACTCGGTCTGCGCATCCGCGACCCCTTCGACCTGACCCTGCGCCTGGGCATCGTCCGCGATGCCGGCGAACTCATCGTCCTGCCCACCGTGGTCCCGCTCGGCGCGGCCAGCCTGGTGGGCGGCCTGGGTCAGGAGGGTTCCGTGCCGCACCTGATCGCGTTGCACGGCGAAGACGACGTCTCGGTGCGCGAATGGCGTGAGGGCGACGACCTGCGCCGCATCCACTGGCCCGCCACCGCGCGCACCGGTGACCTGATGGTCCGCCAGGAGGACCGGCCGGCGACCCGGCGCGTCGTGGTGCTGCTGGACGACCGGGCCCGGATCGGTTCGGCGCCACGCTCGTCGGCGTCCTTCGAGTGGGCGGTCACCGCAACGGCCTCCATCGCCCAACTGGCCGCCGATTCCGCCGCCAGCCTGCACCTGGTCCTCGGTGGTCGCTTGCATAGCGGCATGGCGGCCGGTGAGCCCTTGTCCATCGGGCAGGCGCTGCTGGCCCTGGCGATGGCCGAGCCGCGCGAACACCTCGACTTCCTCGCCTCGATCGACTATGCCGCTGATGCCGCCACTACCGGTGCCGTCTGCATCGCGGTCGTCGCGGCCATGGACGACAGCACCGCCGACCGCCTCGCTCGTATCCGTCCGGCCGGCTCATTGGCGTTGGCCCTGGTGCAGGCACTCGATGCCGACATCCCGGCGGCGCAGACGACGGCCGCCCGGTTGCGCGAACGCGGCTGGGCGAGCACGCTCGTCCTGCCCGGCACCAGCGTGCCGCAGGCGTGGGCCGCGCTGCAGGCCACTGTGCGCTCCGGGGCAACGCGATGATCCGGCGTACCCAGTGGCCGGACGCCCTGCTCGCCTTCATCGCCTCCTGGGCGGCCTTGCTGCCGGTCTACACGCTCTTCAATTCCCCGCGCTGGGGTCCACCGGCGCTGCTGCTCTCGCTCGTGGTGCTCGTCACCGGGATGATCGCCCGGGCGTTCGTGGGTTCGGCGTGGGTGGTCGCCGGCCTGCAGTTGCTCGCCGGTATGGAGGCCTTCGTCCTGGTGCATGGGCGCGGGCACCATCGCAATGGTCTCCCGACGACCGAGACCATCTCTGCCTTCAACCACATCCTGTATGAGGGCCGGGTCACGGTCACCAGCTTCGCCGCTCCGGCACCGACCACCCGCGGGGTGATCGTCTGGCTCTCGCTGTTGGCGATCGTCTTCGTGCTCGTGGTGGATCTGTGCGCGGTGACCAAACGCGCCCCGGCGCTGGCTGGCCTCCCCCTGCTCGGCGCCTACCTGCTCACCGCGGTCAATAGCGGCACCCCGCTGGCCTGGTACTCCTTCGCGCTCCCGGCGCTGGCCTGGTTGATCCTCTTGTCCCGCACCGCTACCGGGGGATTACGCCGGTGGCCGACGGTCCGGGTCAGACCAGCTAGTGGGACCCGGACCCGGGATGCCGCCGACGGTTTCGCCGCCAATGCCCGCGGGATCGGCGTGGCGGTCCTCGCCCTGGCGCTGGCCATACCGGCGGTGCTCCCGCACCTGCCCACCCGTTTCCTGACCGACGGCCTGGGCCGCACCGAGCGGGGCAACGGCTCCGGGGGTAGCTACGCGCTGTCCACGACCCTGGACCTGGCGCGCAACCTGCGCAATCCCTCCGATAACGCGGTGCTGACCTACCGGACGACCTTGGCCAACCCGGGCCCGCTGCGCATCGGGGTGCTCGACGATTACGGCTCCGACGGCAACTTCCGGCCCCGGGCCAGCTATCCGGCCCGGCATCTGTCCCCGGGCGAATCGCTCACCACCATCGACCCGCAGAACCCACCCGCGCCGTTGCGGGAGGAGATCCGCGATATCCCCAAGGTGCGAGAGGGGGTGCTGACCGCCACCGAGTCTCGGCTGAAGCATCCCCAGATCGCGCTGCCGTATGGCGCCACCGCGGTCTCCCCCGCCTCGGACGACGCCCGGATCATCGAGTTCCCGGACGGCGGGGTCTCGGTGTCCGAGGACGCCGACGCCTACACCGTGGAGTACTCGAACCTGGCGCCCACCCCGCAATTGCTCCAGCGCAGCAATATCGCCGACGGGATCACCGGATTCGCCTCCGACACGGTGACCCCGCGCAGCCTCGAGGTCCCCGAGACCCTGCGCCCCCGCCTCACGTCATTGCTCGCGGACATCGTGCCGGCTGGTGCCACCGACTTCGAGGCCGCAGTGGCGATCCAGAACTATCTACGCTCCAGCCGCTTTCGCTACAGCCTGGAGCTGATCCCCGGCGGTGAGAACGGGCAGATGCTCGACGACCCGATCGACAACTTCCTCTCCACCCGGCAGGGGTACTGCCAGCAGTTCGCGAGCACCATGGTCATGCTCGCCCGCCAGTACGGCCTGCCCGCGCGGATGGCGATCGGGATGCTCCCGGGGGAAAGCGAGGGCGGGACGTATACGGTCCGAGCCAGCGACGCGCACGCGTGGCCGGAGATCTATTTCGAGCCCTTTGGCTGGCTGCGCTTCGAGCCCACCCCGGCGACCCGTACCGGCACCGTGCCCTCGTATGCCGTCATCCCCACCACCGACGCCGACCCCAGCCCGAGTGCAACGAGTTCCAGTTCCTCGTCCACCACGAGGGCACCTCAGGCCCGGCCGGATATCGCCGAGCGCAACGCGCAGGACTACACCATCCCCGACCGGTCCCTGCTCGACCGCATCAAGGCGACGCCCCGGTGGGGCTGGGGTCTGCTCGCTGCGGTGCTGGCGCTGCTCGCGGCGCTGGTCCTGCCCGTCGCGGCCCGGGTGTCCCGGCGCCGCCGGTTGACGAATGCCGCGGATGACGCGGCTGTGGTCGAGGCGCGCTGGCAGGACCTACTGTCTCGGGTCGCCGACCTCGGGATCGCTACCCCGGCGACCTTGACCCCGCGACAGGCTCAGGAACACCTCGCCGAACGGGGAGTCTTGGACGTAGACCAGCGCCCAGTCTTGGGCCGGGTGGTGGGTGCTGTGGAGACCGCGCGCTATGCGCGCCCCGGCACCGCGCTGGCGGATCCGGAAGCCGATGTGACGCAGGTGTATGACGCGATCGCCGCGAGCCGCTCGCTGGGTCTGCGCTGGCGGGCCCGGCTCCTGCCCTCGGCGGGCGTGGGGGCGATCTCCGGAATCCGGCGGACCGTGAGCGGCCTACCCCATCGGCTGCTCAGCGAGCTCCGAGGTAATCGCGGCCGCGACCGGCGCTGAACCCGGGCATGGCGGGGTTAGCGGGGCGGACCGTGAGCGCCTGGTTGACGGTGCCGAACGGCCCGTCCGGGTCGTGCAGCACCGAACTGGTGAGCCCGACGCCGCCGGGGCCGAACGAGACCCGGGTGTCCAGACCGATCCACTCCCCCGTCGGTGGGCGGAACACGTGCAGGGTGAGGTCGAGATTCGGGAAGGTGACCTTGCGGGGGTCGGCGCGCACCGCCATACCGTTGGCAATGTCGTGCCCGCATGGGCAGCACTGTCTCCCGGCTGCAACAGCCAGGCGCGCAGGACCACCGCATCCCGACCACCATGGGACAGGCGTGCCTCAACGAGTTCAACCGTCCGGCCGGGACGTAGCACCTGGACCTGCGTGTCCACCGGTTCGATCGGCAGCACCCCAAGGATGTCCCAGGTCAGGCGGGCCAAGACCAGGTCTGAGCGCCCACGCGCGTCCCGGTCGACCTCCACCAGGTGCGCAAGCAGGCCGAGGACCGGGGCGATGTGCGCTTCCTCGGGACGCCACCCGCCGCCCACATGCGGCGTGGGACGGAAGCGGGTGGCGCTGAGGCGTTCGAAATAGGCCTCGCCGGCAGGAGCAGTCACGCGCTCAGTCGAGGTAGTCGCGCACTAGGAACGCCTGTGCGCTGTGCGTGGCCCGTTTGCAAGCGAGCAAATCGGCAGCGCTGTGGCGGTCAATATCTCCGATTGAGAGGCAAGGCACCATGACCCCAGCAAACCACCACATCGAGCACCAGGCGACGGTAGGGCATCAGCACATGCTCGGCGCACTCCAAGCGGGCATCCAGCGCGCGGCAGACCAGCAGGGCATGACGCTCGGGGAGGTCGAGCAGCGTGCCGGCCTCGCGCCGGGCGCCCTGACCGACCCCGAGCGGCGACCCGTCGATGACCTAGCGACCGCCGCCCGCGTTCTCGGCACCACCACCTCGGCACTCGTCCAGCGCGCGGAGACGGTCGCGACACGCGAGCAGCCGCGGCCGGTCGCACTGTGGGCCGACAGTGTGCACCCCTACGGCCCGTCGCTGTCGGACGGATGGGGCGCGGTCGCCCACAAGTCCTTCCCGCTCTCCGACAGCAACCGCATGGTGGCCGTCGAGGTCGCTTACGAGCGGCGCCCGGATGGGTCGTGGGTGATCGGCGGAGAGCACGCATGCAGTAGCGCCCGCCCGGTCGTCTCGATCTTCCGGGCGACGACGGGCGAGGAGGGCGACCTGACCCCGGAACAGGCCCGCGAGTTGGCGGCAGTCCTGGTCGAGGCGGCGGAGTTCGCTGCCCACATCGAGGGCGGCTCGAAGTCGTGACAGCCACGACGCTGGTGGACGTGCTCGGGGAGGGCATGACGCCTCGGGACGCTCGGCGATGGGCGCTCGTCGTACTCGAGCTAGCGGACGGCGCCGACGATGAGCGGGTGCACACGCGGCAGGCCATAGGTGCGGCCGTGTCGGTCCGTATGGCGGAGAAGGGTGTCACTCCCGAGGCGCTGGCGCCCCAGGTCGGCATGCGCGTCGGGAGTCTGTGGCGGCGCCTATCCGGGGCCGCGGAGTTCGCGGCCGGGGATCTCGTGCGGATCGGCCGGGCGCTCGGCGTCGAGACGTGGATGCTGCTGCCGTAGTCGGGCCTTGCCCTGCATGGAGAACGCCCCCGGCCTGCCGAGAGATACGGTGAGGCCGGGGGCGTCCTTTGACGTCGTGAGGGTCAGGCTACTGGGAGAAGCACGCGAGCCGAGGTCAGACTGGGCACGTTCGTTATGCGTATCGGCCGTGCTCGCTCACCACTGGCCTTGATCGACTGATAAAGCAGGCCCACCGTACTCGCCGAGTGAACGGGCTCGCTGGCTTCGCGCTCCTGCTGCTCAGAGGGCGCCATGCCCATCCAGAAAAGTGTTTCGCCCTTCCTGATGGCGAGCACCGCCCCTCGGCTGGCACCAGGGCGCGAAGCCAGCGTCGCCATGGCCTCCCCGAGGGGCGTTTCCCACTCGGCTGCGATGATGGGCGTCTCTGAGACGTAGCCGTTCGATGCTAGGAGGGACCTGCCCGCAAGGGTGCCGAGGCAACGGCCTATGAGCTTCGTCGTGTCGAGCCTGTCCTGCGTCAGCATTGCGTCCCCTTCCAACGGGCGAGCCGATCCATGTACTCGTTTACAGCCAGATCGTTGCACTCAACGAACAACCTGTCTACGGTTTCCCATCCGTTTTCTACTGGGATCCTGAGAACGACTCTACGGTCCTCAGTGGTTCCGTTTCGGAAGAACTGGTGGTGATGCAACTCACCGTGACAACAGTCGGTCCGATGAACATCCTCCGGCGGATGTTCGTCGTACAGGTGATAGTGCTGCATGATGGCAAAATCAACAACCATTTTACGGTAGTGCAGTTGCCTCACGGTAAGAGAATGGTGCTCGTCGAGCGAGACCGGGTACGTGATCTCCTCTCCCCCCTTCGGGGGAATGTACTCATCGGGGACAAGCGGCTCGGACATGTCACGGAGACGAGACCGTTGCTCACGACGACTTCTCTGCACAACTGTCCTTCCGCCCGCGCCTGACAAGAGTGTCAGTCTGGCACGCCCAGCCAATACTCCTCCCCGCGGGGGCGAGACAAAAACTGGCATCAGCGGGGCTTGCAGCACCTTAGCCAGACGGCCAGGACGACGACGGGCGGCGTGCGCGGGCTCGGTCGATGCTACTCACCTTGCCGCCGGGCACGCTCGGCAGTTGCACGCCGCGACCACCGCCACGGCGCTGCGGACGCACGCCCTGCGCATCCGGCAACCGCAGGGCCGCCAGCAGTTGCTTCATGAGATTGGCCGTGTCATTCGCCCGCTGCAACGCGGAGTCGATCCGTAACTCGTAGGCCTGGCCGTCGCTCGCCGGGTCCGGCACCAGGTGCATCCAAGTGTCAGCGTCCCCGCAGAGCACGGCATCCAGTTTGTCCAGGCGGTCCTTCGCCCGGCACGCCTCCGTCAACTGCACGATTTGCATCGGGTCAAGCTCGTGCGCGGCGGCGATATCCGCCCACAACTTCCGACCGCCGGCGCTCAGGCCAGCAGGCGGGTCAACAACGGCACCCATAGGGGCGCTCCTTCCCCGGCGTCATGCCGGAACTCGAGTTGCGGACAAAAGCTAGGTGCTCAGGATGCGAGGCACCTCACCAGCGGTTCGGAATGGCAGGGGTTTAACCCCGGCCCCCGGCTCCCAGGGGGTCGGCCTAGGCCGGTGCCTTCTCGATGAGCCAGGGCATCGACTCCCGGAGTTCCTTCGCGCGGGTCTCGGTGTCTGCGGCCTCGCGGGCTGCGGTTGCACTGTGCGCGCCGCGTGCGACCTGGTCGGCCTCGTCGGTCGTGTTCAGGCGCAGGGTGTAGCCACCGTGGGCCAGGTTGTGGAACGCATTGCCGGCCGCGGTGAACAGGCGGGCCGCGTTGTCGAGCGCGGCGGCGTCGGCGGCCTGGGCGATAAACCATGAGACGTGCTGCTCGGGTTGTCCGCTCAGGTCTCCGAGGATGACCCGTGCGTTGCGGATGCGGGCCAGAGTGTCCAGCGCCGCGTCGAGGTCGCGGTAGGCGGTGACGGCCTGGTCTCCTGCGTCGAGGACGGCGGACTTGCTGGCGCCGGGAGGGAAGTAGCGCCCGGCCGTGTGGACGACGGCGGCAGCGGCGTCGAACCGCGGGCGCATCGCGGTGATGAGGTCGTCGCCCGCGTCGCGCAGCCCGTCGAAGAATCGGCGCGCCAGCGGCTGCTCCAACGTCGTGAACGCGGTGGCAGCGTGGTCCTTGACGGTGAGGGCGGTGGCGAGCTCGGACAGTCGAGCGGCG
>CAKZIH010000262.1 GCA_936931335.1 uncultured Nostocoides sp.
GAGATCTACACTCTTTCCCTACACGACGCTCTTCCGATCTGCTCGCGGGTCACCGGGACGACCTCGTGGCCGGCCGCACGCAGCGCGTCGCAGACCGCCTCGCCGCTGGGGCCACCGGCGCCGGCGACGACGATGCGGCCCATCAGTTGGCCCGCGGGGTCGGCGTGGTGGTGGACGGTGCCGGCGTGGACAGTGACATGGGGGACAGCGCGGTGGCCCCGGTGATGCCCGCGGTGGAGGCGATAACGTCGCGCATCTTGCGCTCGAACGCCTCATAGAACATGGACAGCGGGAACTCGTCATCCATGACCAGGTCGGTCAGACCCTTCGGGGGGCCGTCGAGCGGGAGGTCACGGGTGCGCCATACGGACGCGGGGTGGGGTTCCACGGTGCCGGAGACCAGTTCGTAGGCCTTGAGCCAGTGGACGGTCTTGGGGCGATCGATGGACTCCCAGTAGAGGTTCTCGATCTGCTCGCCGAGCGCGTTGACCACATCGGGGACCTGGTCCCAGTCCAGGCTCAGGGCGCCATCGGTCCAGTGCAGCACCCGGTGGCGGTGCAGCCAGGCGAAGAGCAACTGCCCGCCAAGGCCGTCGTAATTGCGCACCCGGCTGCCGGTGATCGCGAAGCGGAAGATCCGGTCGAAGATCACCGCATACTGCACGAGCCGGGCGCGGTCAGCGAGCAGCCGGTCGGCGTCACTCGGGTCGGTGTCGGCGGCGATCCGTCGCTCGATGCGCACCGCCTCCCGGTATGCCGTGAGATCACACCGCAGTTCCTCCAGGGAGTAGAGGAAGAAGGGCATCCGCTGCTTGATCATGAACGGGTCGAAGGGCAGGTCGCCGCGCATGTGGGTGCGGTCGTGGATGAGGTCCCACATGACGAAGGCCTGCTCCGTGAGTTCCTGGTCGGCGAGCATCCGCTGCAGGCCCTCGGGCAGCGCGAGATTGGTGACCTCGGCGCCGGCCCGGACGACGCGGCGGAAGCGGGCCGCCTCGCGGTCGGCGAAAATACCGCCCCAGGTGAAGGCCGGGATCTCCCGCATCGCCACGGACTCGGGGAAGAGCACCGCCGAGTTGGTGTCATAGCCCGGCGTGAAATCGAGGAAGCGGATCGGGAGGAAGAGCTTGTTGCCGTAGTCGCCGGCCTCCAGGTCGGCAATGAAATCGGGCCAGATGAGTTCCAGGAGGACGGCCTCGACATACCGGTTGGTGGAGCCGTTCTGGGTGTACATGGGGAAGACCACGAGGTGCCGGATGCCATCGACGCGGTGGCGCTCGGGGTGGAATTCGACCAGGGAGTCCAGGAAGTCGGGCACCCCGAAGCCCGCATCCGCCCAGCGGGTGAAGTCGCTGACCAGCGTGCGCAGGTAGCTCTCGTCGTGCGGGAAGTATGGGGTGAGCTCCTCGATCGCGGCGACGATCGCGGCGACCTGGGTGCGCGCGTCCGTGGCGGATGACCCCTCGGCCAGGGAGCCATCCTTCTGCTGCAACGCCTGCAGGGCGGTGGCCGCAGTCTTGAGACGGGTCCACGCACCGGAGAAGTCGGGGTCACGCAGGTCCGGGAGCGGAGATTTTGCGGTCTGAACACCGATCATGCGCAAGATTGTGGCATACCCCCCGTGGGGGCTGACAACTAACTGCGCGCTGGTACCGGCTGAACCGGGGATCTCAGACGCGCGACTCCAGGGCGTCGCGGCCACCGATCCATTGCGCCAGGGCGACCGGGATGATCGAGCCCAGCACCAGCACCACGGCGACCACATTGACCACCGGTGCCTGGTTGGGGCGGAAGAGGTTGTTGAAGATCCAGATCGGCAGGGTCGGGGCACCGGGGCCGGCGGTGAAGGTGGTAACCACGATCTCGTCGAAGCTCAGGCCGAAGGCGAGCAGCGCCGCCGCCACCAGCGACGAGCGCAGCAGCGGGAAGGTCACCCGGCGGAAGGTGGTGAACGGGCCGGCGCCCAGGTCGGCGGAGGCCGCCTCCAGGGACACCCCGAGCCGGCGCAGCCGGGCCGCGACATTGTTGTAGACCACGACGATGCAGAAGGTGGCGTGGCCGACGATGATCGTGAACAGCCCGGCGCTCACCCCGAAGATCGGGTCGAGGATGTTCTGGATCACCGACTGCAGCGCGATACCGGTCACGATGCCCGGCAGGGCGATCGGCAGGATCACCAGCAACGAGATGACCGACTTGCCCCAAAAGGCAAAGCGCGAGAGCGCCAGGGCGAGCAGGGTGCCCAGCACCAGCGCGATCGCCGTGGCACCCAGGCCCGCCTTCAGCGACATCCACAGGGCCTGCCGGGGGCCCTCGGCCTGCGCTGCCAGCGACCACCAGCGGGTGGTGAACCCGCTGGGTGGCCAGCCGAAGGTGCGGTCGGCATTGACGGAGTTGATGCCGACCACAAGCAGCGGGAGGTAGACGAAGGCGAGGACGATCAGGGCCCAGATCGTCAGCCCGATCCGGCCGCCGGTGCCGATCTTCATACGGCCCTACTCCTAGAGGTTGTCCAGGCCGCCGACGCGGGAGACCAGGGTGAGGTAGACGACCATGATGAGAACCGAGGCGGTGCCCAGGGCGGCCGCGAACGGCAGGTCGAGCTGGATGTTCTGCAGGACCGCGGTGCCGATCATCTGCAGCTTGCCGCCGACGATCTGCACGGCGATGTAGTCACCCAGACTCAGCGAAAAGGTGAATACCGACCCCGCGGCGATCGCCGGCCCGAGCGCCGGCAGGACGATCCGCCGCAGGGTATGACCGGTGCGCCCACCGAGGTCGGCGGAGGCCTCCAGGTGCGCCTCGGGCAGGCGCTCGAAGGCGGCATAGATCGGCAGGATCATGTAGGGCAGCCACAGATAGGTCAGCGTCAGCACGATCGCGACGAAGCCGTACCCGGGCGTCCAATGCAGAATCGAGTCGACAATTCCCTTGTCCTGCAGCATCGCTCGCCAGGCATACGCCTTGACCAGGTATGACGCCCAAAGCGGCACGAGCACCGCCGCGACGAGCACCGGCCGCAGCCGCCGGGGGGCAATCCGCGCCATGAAGAAGGCGAAAGGCACCGCGATCACGGCGCAGATGACCGTCACCAACGCCGCGATCGCCATCGTGCGCCCGATGATCCGCAGGTAGGTGCCGGTGAACAGCGCCCGGAAGTTGTCCGTGCTGAAGGTATGGACGACCTGATTGGTGAAGTCGTCGGTGCTCCAGAAGGCGGTCGCGAAGATCGCGGCCAGCGCCCCGAGGTAGGCCACGATGAGCCAGGCCATCGGGGCGGCCAGCAGCGAGAAGGGGGTTCGACGGATCACGATCAGGCGTTGCGGACCTCGGTCCAGCGCTTGGTCCACGTGGCGTAGTCCGTGCACTTGACGTCGGTGCGACCGTCGAGACAGGCGGTGATCGGGGTGTTCCAGAAGTGCACCTTGGCGAAGTAGTCCTCGTCCTCGGCGTGGAAGGTTTCGCAGTGCTTGGCGTCGGAGGTCTCCGCGCAGGCTTTGCGGTTGGCCGGGGCCTCACCGAAGTATTCGGCGATGGCGGCATTGGCCTTGGGCGAGACCAGGTGGTCGATCAGCTTGTAGGCACAAGTCTTGTGCTTGCTCTTGGCGCTCAGCATCCAGGTGTCCGACCAGCCGGTCGAGCCCTCCTTGGGCAGCACCACGTCGGTCTTGGCGCCCTCGGCCCGGGCGACATTAGCGATGACCTGCCAGGTCGTGCCGGCGACGATGGAGCCGTTCTTGAAGGCCTGGACCTCCTTGAGGTAGTCCGACCAGTACTCCCCGACATTCTTGTTCTGCTCCTTGAGCAGGGTGATCGCTGCGTCGAGCTGCTTCTCGTCGAGCGCATAGGGGTCCTTGATCCCCAGCTCGGGCTTGGTGGCCATCAGGTAGAGCGCCGCGTCGGCGATATAGATCGGGGAGTCGTATGCGGTGATCTTGCCGGCGTGCTCGCTGGCCTTGTCCCAGACAGTCGACCAAGAGTCCGGTGCGGTGCTGAACTCATCGGTGTTGTACATGAGCAGGTTGGCGCCGCGGCCGTGGGGAACGCCATACATCTGCCCGCCGACGGAGTTCCACTTCTGATCTTTGAGGGCGTCGAAGATGTCCGCATAGTTGGTGATCAGCGAGGTATTCATGGGCTCGACATCGCCGGCCGCGATGAGCCGCAAGGTGGCGTCACCGGAGGCGGAGACCACGTCATACTGGCCGGTGCGCATGAGCTGCACGGCCTCATCGGAGGTGCCGAAGGACTTGGCCGTGACCTGGCAACCGGACTCCTTTTCGAAGTCGCTGATCCAGTCGACCTTGGGGTCATTGGTGCCGTCTTCGACATAGCCCGGCCAGGCCAGCACGCTGACCTCACCCTCCGGATCGCCGAGCTTGTCCAGCGGCTTGAGGTCGGGGGCCTGGAAGGTGGAGCCACCGGCGGGCTTGGCGCTGTTATCGCTACCGGAGTCGCCGCCGCCGCAACCGGCCAGGGCAAGGCTGGCGGCGGCGACGGCCGCGAGCACGGGATAGGTCTTGCGCATGGTCAATCTCCTTGGGTGGATGCGGTTGGGGAATCCGGGACTGCGATGAGGTGGTCGGGGTGCCACACCACGGCGACGGGATCGCCGAGGCCGAGTCGGTCGTGGCTGCGGTCGTGGCCGTTCTGCTCGACCACGGTCAGTTCGCCGCCGGTGTCGAGGTCGACGTGGAAGCGGGTCACCGGGCCGGCGTAGACGACCTCCCGGATCCGGCCGTTTGCGCCGGCCATCCCGGTCGGGCGGGGTTCTTGGGCGCTGAGCAGCCCAAGTTTCTCCGGGCGCACCGAATAGGTGCCGGTGCGTCCGAAGGCGGCCGCCGCATGATCGCCGGTGAGCCGGTTCGAGGTGCCGACGAAGCCGGCGACGAAGGCATTGGCCGGGTGGTCGTACACCTCGCGTGCGGTGCCGACTTGCTGGATGCGGCCGGCGTCGAAAACCGCGATGCGGTCGCTGAGGGTGAGCGCCTCCTCCTGGTCGTGGGTGACGAAGAGGAAGGTGATGCCGAGTTCGCGCTGGATTGCCTTGAGCTCCAACTGCATCTGTTCGCGCAGCTTGAGGTCCAGGGCGCCGAGGGGTTCGTCGAGCAGGAGGACCTTCGGGCGGTTGACCAGGGCCCGGGCCAGGGCGATGCGCTGGCGCTGACCGCCGGAGAGCTGCGCGGGCCGGCGGCCGGCGACGTGCGTCAGGCGGACCTGCTCCAGGGCCTCCAACGCCCGGCGCTGCCGCTCCGGCTTGGCCACCTTCTTGACCAGCAGGCCATATTCGACGTTGTCCTGGATGCTCATATGGGGGAAGAGCGCATAGTCCTGAAAGACCGTGTTGACATCCCGCTGGTATGCCGGCCGGCCGGTGACATCCGTGCCGCCCAGCTCGATGCGCCCCGCCGTCGGAGCCTCGAAGCCGGCGATCATCCGTAGCACCGTGGTTTTGCCCGAGCCGGACGGGCCGAGCATCGAAAAGAACTCTCCCGCAGCGATATCGAGGTTCACATTGTCGACAGCGACAACGCCTCCCGGGAACTCCTTGCGGAGATCCGTAAGCCGGATCGCTGGGGTCTGCCCAGTGGTCATCTGCGCCTCCTGTCGCCGTCGACGGACGCCCTCATCCGGCCCCCGGCGGCGTCCGACCGGAAACATATGGCTTCATAGGTATGAAAACAAGGGCCGTGTCAGAATCGTGACGAGAGCGGGGGTGTGGGCTGTGCGCAGTGATCAATCGCTGGGCTTGACGTCCTATGCGGCCCTCTTCGCCCCGCTGCCCGCGCTGGGCCGAGCTCAGGTGGTCGCGCAACGCCTGACCGATGCGGTGTCATTTGGACTGTTGCCCGACGGGACGCTGTTGCCGTCCGAGGCGGATCTGGCCGCGAGTCTTGGGGTGGCCCCGGTGACCGTCCGCGAAGCGCTGGGGCAATTGCGCGCCGATGGGCTGATCGTCACGCGCCGTGGACGCCACGGGGGCTCCTTCGTCCGGGCGCCCGAGGATCAGGGCCAGACGGCGCTGCAACTGCGCCTGCGCGATCTCGGCCGCGCCGAACTGCGTGATCTGGGGGATCACTATGCGGCGATCGGCGGGCGTTGTGCGGCCCTAGCTGCCAGCCGTGCCGATGCCGCCGAGATCTCCCGGCTGGCGGATGTTGCCGACCGGATTGGCTTGGCGCAGAGCGCAAGTGAGATCTTGCGCGCCGAGGGGGGCTTCCATCTGGAACTGGCCGTAATCGCGCAATCGGCCCGGCTGACTCGCGAGGAGATCGCTCTGCAGGGCGAGATCGGTCCGATTCTGTGGCTCTCCCACCGGTGTGGTGAGGGCGCCGGGCGGGCGGCCAACCGGCATACCGCCATCGTGGCGTGTATCGCCGCTGGCGACGCACCCGGGGCCCAAGCCGAGGTGGAGGCGCATGTCGCCGACCTATTGGCAGCTTTGGCGCCGATCCATGCCGGCGCGGTGGCCCGGGAGGTCCCATGACAAACCTGCGAATGCCCCGCGCGGCCGGGGCGCTGCGGTCGGCCGTTGCGGAATTCTGCGCTGCACGCTTCGCCGAGATCGACACGATCGCCGCAGCGACCCTGCCGCACTTCGCCACGGACGCACCGGTGTTGGCCGATCTGGCGCTCGACGCCGCCTGTCACGACCTGCTGACTGCCGGCGGCACACCGCTGGTCGGCGCGGGGGCGGTCTTCGCTCCCGGGGTGTTGCGCGATCAGCACTTCTGTCTGGAGTGGTGGCAGGTGCGCGGCGGCGCGCCCGAACGGCTGCTCGCCGACCTCGACCCGCAGTCGGTGACCTTCCGCGATTACACGGCGCTGCAGTGGTTTGACGTGCCGCGATCCACCGGGCGGCGCCAGATCACCGGTCCGTATGTCGATTACTTGTGTACCGACCAGCTCACCTTGACGTTCACCGCGCCCCTGCTCGCCAAGCCGGAATCCGACGAGGCGGACTTCGTGGGGGTAGCCGGGGTGGACGTCCTGGTGCGGACCCTCGAGGTGCACCTGTCACGGCAGCTGTCCGGCCAGATCGGGCTCGCCGTGGTGAACTCGCTGGGGCGGGTCGTCGCGTCGGGCGATGCCGCCCTGCTGCCCGGGGATCTGGTTGCTCGAGAATGGGATCCGCAATCCGGGGCAGCAGGGTGGCGGCACCGATCCTGCGCCGACCTGCCGCTCAGCGTGGTCTGGCGGGACTGAGCTCTCAGCCCGCGTCGGTGGCCGACCACTTCGGGTCGCGGCCGGACAGGCCCACCAAGCGATCCAAGGCGGGCGCGTCCTGCGGCACCTCGACGCGGGGAGCGAACGACTTGCCCTCGCCCTGGTAATCGGGGGTGAGCATCATGGGCGCGAACTCCAGCGAGTTCTCCAGGCCGTCCTGTGCCGGGGAGAACTCCTGGCCGGTGGCGCGGGCCAGGTCCCAGCCGTGCACCTGGTACTCCCACAGGATCATTCCCAGCGAGAGTTCCCCGGGCATCTGCGCTTCCCCGATCGACATCGGGCGGTCCGCCGCCTCGGGCAGGGACTTCGCCAGTGAGGCAGCCGCTGCGCGCACCTGGTCGCCCCCGGTGCCGGTGACGGTGACGGCCTCGGGATCCGAGCAGCGGCCCTGCGGGTCGGCGAACCCGTCGGCGAAGGCGGTCGCCCAGCCGACGACATGGGAGCGGAGGGCGGCCACGTCATACTCCGTGCACGGAGTCGGGTCGCCGGCCTGCTCCGCGGTGATGCCGTCGAGGACATCGGCGAGCTTGCTCAGCACGGGCTGCAACTGCTTGGCGGTCGTGGTGGTGTCCATAACACGTGACGATAGGGGCGGCATACGGCCGGAGGTTTGAACTTCTGCGACAAGGGCGGCCATCGGATCGGATAGCGTCCCAGCGTGCGGCGGCTACCCGGGGATACGCGCGGCATCCTGCTGCCCGGCGGACTGGTCGAGCATGTCGACTTCCAGCGGTATGCCGCGCCCGATGAACTGAACGGCTTGGTCGACTGGTTTTGGTCGGTGCGCTGGGATTTGCCCGCGGGTCAGGTGCATTCGCAGCCGCTGGTGCCCCAGCCGGGGGTGAATATCTCGGTCGGGAATGGTCCGCCGCCCGGGTTCCATCCGCCGGCCGGCCCCTATCCGCTGCGGTGCGTGGTCAACGGCGTCTCCACCCGGCGCAGCGCCCGGGTGCTGAGCGGCGCGGGGTGGAATCTAGCGGCCAAGACGTCCACCGGCGGGTTTGGCGCCTGGGTGAGCGATGTTGCGGCGCTGACCGACCGGGTCGTTGCGGCCGGGCCGCTGCTCGGGATCGACGACGCGGACCTCGCCGCGAAGTGCGCTGCGGGAACGCTGGCCGAAGGGGTCGACCGGCTGGCTACTGTCCTGATCGAATTGCTCAGCAGACAGGACCCCGATCGCATCGCGCAGGCGCGCGAGATCGCCGCGGTCGCCGAGATCGCCGCCGGGGACCGGACCATCCGCCGGGTCGAACAGCTGGCCGAGCGCGCGGGGATCGGGGTGCGGACCGTGCAGCGCCTGTTCGCCGCGTATGCCGGTGTCCCGCCCACCTATGTGGTGCGCCGTTACCGGCTGCTGGAGGCCGCCGAACTGGTCCGCGACGGGGCCCGGGTGGACTGGGCGCAGGTGGCGGCCGATCTCGGGTATGCCGATCAGGCCCATCTGACCCGCGATTTCACCTGCACCATCGGGTACTCTCCGCAGGCGTATGCGCGTGCCTGCCGCCATGCGCTGGACGCCGCCGATGCTGCCGCACGCTGAGGGCCCGATCGGCGGCGCCCATGGCGTCGGCTGCGTCGGTGGTGGTGACGACGTCGGGAGACCCGGTGGGGTCGTCGGGGTGGTGCTCGCGGCAGGGGCGGGCCGGCGGATGGGCGGTCCGAAAGCCCTGGTCCGATCGGTGGCCGATGGTCCCGCGCTGGTGGAATCCGCGATCGCGGCCGTGCGCGAGGGTGGCTGCCCGGAGGTCATCTGTGTGGTCGGTGCCGCCGCCGAGCGGGTGGTGCCACTGGCGCTGGCAGCCGGCGCGCGGGTCGTGGTGGCGCAGGACTGGGCGGAAGGGATGGGCGCCTCGGTGCGTGCCGCGCTGGCTGCGCTCGCCGAGAGCCGGGCGGCTGCCCTGCTGTTGACGCTGGTGGATCTGCCCGATGTCACGCCAGCGGTTATCGCTCGGGTGCTGGGTGTGGTCGACGTTCAGCAAGGCAAATCCCCGCTAGCCGACCCGGTTCGGCCGACAGCGGTGCTGGCGCGGGCGGCATACCGGGGGCGGCCGGGGCATCCAGTGCTCATCGGTCGCGACCATTGGGTGGCCGTGCGGACCGCTGCGCGCGGCGATGAGGGGGCGCGCTCGATCCTGCGGGGGCCGGGGGTGCGCCTGGTCGAATGCGGTGACCTGGCCACCGGGCGCGATGTGGACCGGCCCGAGGACCTGGGGCGACGCGGTGGCATAGCGGGACCGGACGGCATACCGGGTCTGGACGGCATACCGGGCGGCGGCGGCGCGCGGTGAACGACGTGCGCGATGCTGTGCCCATGGAGCCCGACCTTGGACCGGCGGATCCCGCCGCACTCGCCGCCGCATTGGCGCGCACCGGCTATCTCGCGGACGACGCGCTGGCCACGGTGAGCTGGCTCGCGCTGCGATTGCAGCGCCCGTTGCTCCTGGAGGGCGAACCGGGCACCGGCAAGACAGCCCTCGCCGAAGCCCTGGCCGCCGTCCGCGAAGTGCCGCTGGTACGACTGCAGTGTTACGAAGGCATCGATGCCAGCCAGGCGCTCTACGACTGGGATTTTTCGCGGCAGATCCTTCATCTGCGGACAGTGGAAGCGGTCGCGGGCGCGGATCGCGAGCTCGCGGCGGTTGAGCAGTCGCTCTTTGACGAGCGCTTCCTGCTGACCCGGCCGATCCTGTCCGCCCTGCGTATGCCGTGTGTCCTGCTCATCGACGAGATCGACCGGGCGGATGACGAGTTCGAGGCCTTCTTGCTGGAAGTGCTTTCGACCTGGCAGGTGACCATCCCGGAACTGGGGACCGTCGCCGCGGCACAGCCGCCGGTGGTGGTGCTGACCAGCAACCGCACCCGCGAACTTCATGACGCGCTCAAACGCCGCTGTCTCTATGCCTGGATCGATCACCCCGGGCTTGAGCGCGAACTGCAGATCGTCCGGTCGCGGGCACCCGAGGTGGCCGAGGCGCTGGCCCGGCAGGTGGTGGCCGCGGTGCACGGCATCCGGAGCGACCGGGAGACTCTCAAGCCGCCGGGGGTGGCCGAGACGCTGGACTGGGCGCGGGCGCTGCATACCCTCGGGGCGCGCGAGTTGGACACCGAATCGGCCGCCGTCACCCTGGGTGCCGCCGTGAAATATCGCGAGGACCAGCAGCGGGTGCGTGACGCCCTCGACCGGGTCCTCACCCCGTGACTGCGCCCGCCGCCCATCCGCCCGCCACATCGGCACCCGCGCCCGCCCTGGAGCGCGCTGGGGACGAACGCGACGGCACGGAGATCATGCTGGGTTTCGCCCGGGCCCTGCGCGCGGCCGGGGTGGTGGTCACTGCCGACCGGGAGCGCGAATTCCTTGCTGCGGCAGCGCTTCTGGGCGCCGACTCGGCCGGCGGCGTCTATCACGCTGGGCGCGCCACCCTGTGTGCCTCCCCGGCCGATCTGGCCCGGCACGACCTGGTTTTCAGCGCCTATTTCGCCGGCGAACTCGGGGGGCGCAAGCGGGCGGCAACCGCGCCTCCGCTCGTCCTCGGCGGCGAGGACCAGCCCGGTGAGGGCGGCGAGAGCGACTCAGACCCGGACCTCATCCGGGCCGCGGCCAGTGACCTGGAAATCTTGCGGCACAAGGATATTGCCGCCCTCAGTCCGGAGGAAAAGCGCCGGCTCGATGCGCTCTTCGGTGGATTGCGTCCGCGCTCACCGATGCGCCGGGCCCATCGTCGGCAGCCGGCGCGCCGGGGCGCCGTCGACCCGCACCGGACGCTGCGGGAGAGCCTGCGCCGGTTCGGCGAACCCGGCCCGATCGCCCACCGCAGATCGGAAGAGCGTC
>CAKZIH010000263.1 GCA_936931335.1 uncultured Nostocoides sp.
TCTGGCGCATGGGGTTTTTGTGGAGATGGTGAGCGCCGGCTATACCGCGGTGGGGGAGTTCCACTATCTGCACCATGGGCCGGGTGGGACGCCATACGCCAATCCCAATGCGATGGGCGAGGCGGTCATCGCGGCCGCCCAGGCGGCGGGCATCCGGCTCACCCTGTTGGACACCCTCTATCTCGCCGGCGGCCTCGATGGCTCCGGTCACCGCGAGCTCGATCCCGTCCAGGAACGCTTCAGCGACCGGGATGTGGAGAGCTGGGCGCGGCGGATCGGGGAATTGCGCGAGGCCGACGACGTGCGGATCGGGGTGGCCGCGCATTCGGTCCGCGCCGTGCCCCGCGAGCAGTTGTTGCAGCTCGCCTCGGTCGCCGGGCCCCGGGTCGTGCATGCGCACGTCAGCGAGCAACCCGGGGAGAATGCCGCTACCGAACTCTTCTATGGCCGCACGCCGACCGCGCTGCTCGAGGAGGCCGGTGTGGTCGGCGGCCGGTTCACCGCGGTCCACGCCACGCACCTGACCGAGGGAGATATCGCGACCCTTGGCAAGGCCCGTGCCTTCGCGTGCATCTGCCCCACCACCGAACAGGATCTCGCCGACGGGATCGGGCCGTCCCGGGCGCTGGCCAATGCCGGGGCCCGGTTGTGCATCGGCAGTGACCAGCACGCGGTCATCGATCCATTCGTGGAGGCACGGCTCTTGGAGATGCACGACCGGCTGGACAGCGGCGAACGGGGACGCTTCAGCCTTGACGAGATGACCGAGGCGATGAGCCGCTCCGGTTATGCGAGCATCGGTTGGCCCGACGGTGGGCTCATCGAGCCCGGCCGACTGGCGGATCTGATTGCGGTACGCCGGGATTCGGCGCGCACCGCTGGTGCGCAGGCCAGCCAGATTGTGTATGCCGCGGGCGCCCCTGATGTCACCGACGTCGTGGTTGGCGGCGAATTCGTGGTGCGCGATGGTCAGCATCGCGCTGGTGAGGCGGGTCCATTGCTGGGCCAGGCCCTGAGTAGATTGCGCAGCGCATGAGCGGCACGAGTCTCGACCTGATCATCGCCGCCTATGCCGAGGCGTGGGCGGGCGGTTCGCTGCTGCTCACCGACATCGCCGAACTCGTCACGTGCGCCGGCCCGGATGGTCCCGCGTCGGAGGCGCTCGACATTCTCACCGATGCCGCCTTGGTCGTCGAGGATGGGCGGATCGCGTGGGTCGGCCCGCAGGCCGATGCCCCGGCAACAGATGAGCGCCTTCCCGTCGGTGGGCGCAGCGTGATCCCGGGGTTTGTCGACAGCCACACCCACCTGGTCTTCGCCGGCGACCGGTCGGCGGAGTTCGCCGCCCGGATGACCGGGACCCCCTATGACGGTGGCGGCATCGCCACCAGCGTGGCGGCCACCCGCGCCGCCAGCGATCTCGAACTGGAATTGCTGGTCACCCAGCGACTGGCCGAGATGCACGCTCAAGGCACCACGACCGTGGAGATCAAATCCGGGTACGGCCTGGATGTGGCGACCGAGGCGCGGATGCTCGCTATCGCGCGGGCGGTGACCGAGGAAACCACATACCTGGGCGGGCACGTTGTCCCGGCCGAATACCGTTCGGACCGAGCGGCATACGTCGAGTTGGTGAGCGGTGAGATGTTGCGGGCGTGCGCGCCGCACGCCCGGTGGGTCGACGTATTTTGCGAACCCGCTTCCGCGCATGCCTTCGACGGCGACGAGGCGCGCACGATTCTCGAGGCCGGTATGGCGGCCGGTCTGCTGCCGCGGGTGCACGGCAACCAACTCGGCCACGGGCCCGGAGTCGCACTGGCCGTCGAACTCGGCGCAGCCAGCGTGGACCACTGCACCTACTTGTCGCAGGCGGATATCGACGCCCTGGTCGGCGCGGCGGACACCACGGTGGCCACCCTGCTGCCGGGGGTGGAGTTCTCCACCCGCTCGCCCTATCCCGACGGCCGCGCGCTGATCGACGCGGGCGTGAGCGTGGCGCTGGCCAGCGACTGCAACCCTGGGACCTGCTATTCGTCCTCGATGCCGTTCGCGATTGCGCTCGCGGTCCGGGAGATGGGGATGACCCCGGCCGAAGCACTGCTCGCGGCTACCCGTGGGTCGGCGAAGTCCTTGCGGCGCACCGATATCGGACGCATCGAAGTCGGTGGGCCGGCGGATTTGACCATCCTGGACGGACCGTCATACCTGCACCTGGCCTACCGCCCTGGGGTGCCGATCGCGCGGGCCCTGCGCTGAACTCGCGGGACTGAACTCGCGCTGGGTGGGTCAGGCCTTCTGGGCCTGCTTGTCGAGCATCGGCTGCGGCAGGTGGCCGCTGGAGTTCTCGTAGTACTGCGCGGCCTTGCGGGTGAAGAAGGTCCGGGCCAGGGCCGCGGCCAGGCCGGTGAGCGCCGCCATCGCCAGCGCGTCGAAAGCCGGGGTATGCGGGTTCTGCGGGTCCGCGACCGTGTTGCGGCCGGTCTTGCCCCAGATCGTCGTCACTGCCTTATTGGCCACCACACCCGCGATCACGGTCGCGCCGGTTGCCAACACTCGCCACACCAATCCACCCATGGGTCACACGTTAGCCTGACCGCCGGATGCCGTGGGCCGGTGAGGGTGGTTGCGCTCGCGCGGCCGTCAGCGTTCGGGCAGCTCACCGGGATATGCCTCGACTTCGGTGGCCTTGGCGCTCAACCAGATCGGGCTGCCGACGCCGAGTCCCAACTCGTGCACCGCGGCGGGAGTGAGATCCACCAGCGCCGCCGGCTGTCCGTCCACGGCCACCCGGACCCGGTCGCCGAGCAGTTGCAGCTCGGTGACCCGGCCGGGCCACACATTGCGCGAGGACAGCTCACCCGGGCGCTCGCGATGCGCGGTGATCGCGCTAGGCCGCAGGGCGAGCAGCACGCGCGCCGCCCCGGGCACCACTGGCCCGGTCAGGTGACCGCCGCCGTCCAGGGTGACTGTGCCGGTCACCGGGTCCTGGTGTCCGGCATACAAATTCAGGCCCATGAGCCGGGCCACGTATGGGGTTGCCGGCCGCCGGGTGATCACGCCCGGTTGCGCGTCCTGGACGATCCGGCCGTCCTGGAGGACCACGATCCGGTCGGCCAAGGCCAGGGCATCGAGCGGGTCGTGGGACACCAGCAGGGCGGTGCCGGTGAAGTCGCGCACGAAGCCGCTCAGTTCGGCCCGGGCCGCACCCCGAGCTTGCGCGTCCAGGGCGGCCATGGGCTCGTCGAGCAGCAGCAGCGCGGGGTCGGCAGCCAGGGCTCGGGCCAGGGCCACCCGCTGGGCCTGACCGCCGCTGAGCCGGCCCGGCCGGGATTGCGCCAGGTTCGCGAGGTCGAAGCGCTCGAGCCAGGTCTGCGCGGCCGCCCGCGCCGCCGGGCGGGGGATGCCCCGCATACGGGCTGCGAAGGCGACATTGTCGAGAGCCGACATGCTGGGGAAGAGCCGGTGATCCTGGAAGACCAGGCCGATCCGGCGCTCCTGCGGCGGCAGGTCGATGCCGGCGGCGGCGTCCGCGACGACCTGGGAGCCGATGCGAATCCGCCCGCTGGACAACGGGATCAGCCCGGCCAGGGCCCGCAGGATGGTGGTCTTGCCGGCGCCATTGGGCCCGAGCAGGGCAATCACTTCGGCGCCCGCGCATAGGTTGGCCGTCACTTCGAACCCGCCCGGCCCCGGACGGGTGGAGAACTGCGCATCGAGACTCATCGCGTCGCCGCCGCGAACCACCGGCCGCGCAGGGCGACCAGCACGATGATGGAGACCGCGAGTAGGAGCACGGAGAGGGCCAGCGCGATCTGCGGATCGCGTTCCATGGCCAGGTAGACCGCCAGTGGCATGGTCTGGGTGCGCCCGGGGCTATTGCCGGCGAAGGTAATGGTGGCGCCGAATTCGCCGAGCGCCCGCGCCCAGGCCAGCGTTGCGCCGGCCACCAGCGCCGGCGCCATCGCGGGCAGGGTCACCAGCCGGAAGCTCTGCCACGGACTGGCGCCGAGCGTTGCCGCCGCTTCGTCCAGGCCGGCGTCCAGGGTGCGGAAGGCGCCTTCCACGGTGATCACCAGGAAGGGCATGGCGACGAAGGTCTCGGCGATGACGACGGCCGCGGGGGTGAATGGCAGGGTCCATCCGGTGAGCGCCGCCAGCGGCCGCCCGATCAGCCCGGTGCGGCCCAGGGCGGCGATCAGCGCGACGCCGCCGACCACGGGAGGCAGGACGAGCGGGACGGTGACGAAGGCCCGAGCGAGCGCGGCCAGCCGACCGTCGGAGCGGGCGAGCGTCCAGGCGAGCGGGACCCCGAAGACCACAGACAGCAGCGCCGCGCAGGTCGCGCAGATCACCGACAGCCGAAGGGCTTGCGCGGCAACCGGATCGGTGACCAGATCCGGCATCCGGGTCCAGGGCGCGCGGGCCAGCAAACCCGCAAACGGGAGGACCAGGAAGGCGAGGCCCAGGACGGCCGGCACCCGCAATTGCCAGGGGGCCGCGCCGCGGGCTGCCCCTCCCGGGCGGGGCACTAGTTGGGCGCGGCGAAGCCGGCGTCGCGCAGGATCCGCTGGCCGGTCTCGGACTGGACGTACGCGATGAACTTCGCCGCCATGTCCTTCTGGTCACCGGCGAGCGCGACGATCGGGTAGGTGGTCGTGGCGTTCTCCGCCGCCGGGATCGTCACCGCGCTGACTTCCTGACCGGCGGCCTTGGCATCGGTGACATAGACCAGCCCGGCGTCGACCTCGCCGAGGCGCACCTTGGACAGCACCGCCTTGACATCCACCTCTTCGCTGACCGGCTTCACGGTCAGCTTGGACTTGTCGAAGACGGTGTGCGCGGCGGCGCCGCAGGGCACCTCCTTCGCGCAGATGGCGACCTTGACCTTGGCCGAGGCCAAGTCCGCCAGCGCATCCACATGAGCCGGGTTGGCCTTGGGGACGGCGATGGTCAACTCATTGCTGGCGAAGGCGGCAGGATCGGTCCCCTTGCCGGCCTTGACCACCGTGTCCATGGTCTTCGTGCTCGCCGCGGCGAACACATGCGCCGGCGCCCCGTCGACGATCTGGGTCGCCAGGCCGGACGAGGGCCCGAAGTTGAGCACCACGTCGGTGCCCTGGTGCTCCTTCTCGAATCCTTCGGCGATGGCGGTGAAGGTCTCCTGCAGGGAAGCGGCCGCATAGACGTCGAGCTTCGCGGGCTCGTCCTTCGAGCAGGCCGAGATGGTGCAGGTCAGGGCGAAGGCGGCGAGCAGGGACAGCCGGCGCATCAGGACACCTCGGGGATTTCGACGACGACATTGGTGGACTTCACGGCGGCCACGGCGAGCACGCCGGGCTCCAGGCCGAGCTCGTCAGCGGCTTCTCGGCTCATCAACGAGACCAGGCGGTGTGGGCCGGACTGGATTTCGACCTGGGCCATCACCGTGTCCCGGACGACGCGGGTGACCAGGCCGGTGAACCGGTTGCGCGCGGATTCGGAGACCACCGGCCGGGCGGCCGGGCGCGGGGTGGCGGCCGCCCGCTCATGGGCGAATGTCGCGAGCTCACCGCCGTCGACGACCTGCCGGCCGGCATCGTCCAACCGGGCGGTGAGGCGGCCCTGATCGATCCACCGGCGCAGGCTGTCGTCCGAGACACCGAGTAGCTCGGCGGCTTCACGTAACCGATAATGCGGCATACGACGGAGTATATGTCCGCATGCTCGGTCGGATTCGTGCATTGCCGCCGAAATGGCGGACGCACCGACGCCGCGTCGGTATGGCGGGCATGGCCGCGGCTGGCCCCGGCCGTCCAGAACCGGTTAGCTGGGGGGATGCTGCACGCAACCCTGGCCGATCAATCGTGGGTGGACGACCTCGGGCCGATCGAGGGGGTGCGCACCAGCGTCTGGGACCTGCGCGGACCTGCGCCACGGACGCCGATCGATGTCGTGGTGGCGCCCTACCAGGGCGCGGCCGAGGTGATCGGGGCGGTCGGGCAGGTGCCCTCGGTGCGGCTGGTGCAACTGCTGACCGCCGGCTACGACGGCATTCTTGAGCAGGTGCCGGATCGGGTCGCAGTGGCCAATGCCGCCGGCGTCCACGATGCCTCGACCGCGGAACTCGCGCTCGCCCTGGTGCTCGCCGCCCAGCGCGGGCTGCCCGGCTTTGTGCGCGCCCAAGACCAGGGCGTATGGGGTCCGCGCCCCTTCCTGCCCTCGCTCGCCGACCGGCGGGTGCTGGTCGTCGGCTATGGCCAGGTGGGACGGGCGATCGCGCGGCGGCTGATGCCCTTCGAGGCAAGGCTGACTGCGGTCGCCAGCCGGGCGCGCGCGGGGGACGACCTGGTCGATGCGGTGCACGGCATCGACGAACTCCTAAAGCTCTTGCCCGACACCGAGATCGCGATCGTGGTCACCCCGCTATCCCCCGACACCGAGGGTCTGATCGGGGAGGGCTTCTTGGCCGCGCTGCCGGATGACGCGCTGGTGGTGAATGTGGCCCGCGGTCCGGTCGCGGACACCGCGGCGATCCTGCGGCATACCGGCCGGCTGCGGTTCGCTCTCGATGTCACCGACCCCGAGCCGCTGCCCGAGGGGCATCCGCTGTGGCACGCCGAAGGCGTGCTGATCACCCCACACGTCGGGGGCGTCTCGACCGCCTTCCGGCCCCGGGCGCTGGCTCTGCTGCGCGAACAGTTGACTCGACTGGCCGCGGGTGACGAGCCCGACCATGTGGTGGGGCAGGGCAGCGCGAGCTCTGCTAAGCCCGCCTGGGGCTGACGCCCGCCGACTCAGGCGCCCGCCGTCTCAATCGACCGGCGGCGCGACCTCGGTGTCCTCATCGACCCAGTCGAAGGTCCGAGTGACCGCCTTGCGCCAACTGCGGTAGAGCCGCTCGCGCTCCGGCTGCGGCATACCTGGGCTCCAGCGCGCGCCCTCGGACCAATTGGCCGCGACCTCGTCGGTGCCGGAGAAGAAGCCGACGGCGATGCCTGCGGCATAGGCGGCACCCAGCGCCGTGGTCTCCACGATCGCGGGGCGCACCACGTCGACGCCGAGCAAGTCGGCCTGGAACTGCATCAAGGTCTGGTTGGCCACCATGCCGCCGTCCACCCGCAGTTCGCTCAGCTCCACCCCGGAGTCTGCGGCCATCGCCTCGGCCACCTCCCGAGTCTGGAAAGCGGTGGCTTCCAAGGCCGCGCGAGCCAGGTGGTGCTTGGTGACATAACGGGTCAAGCCGACGATCGCGCCTCGGGCGTCGTCACGCCAATAGGGCGCAAAGAGTCCCGAGAACGCTGGGACGACATAGCAGCCGCCGTTGTCACTCACCTGGGTGGCGAGGGTCTCGATCTGCGCCGCGTCGTCAATTAGCCCGAGGTTGTCCCGCAGCCATTGCACTAGCGACCCGGTCACTGCGATCGACCCCTCGAGGGCATAGACCGGGTCCGCGTCCCCGATCCGGTAGCAGAGTGTGGTGAGCAGGCCATGGTCGCTGCGCACGATCTCCGCGCCGGTGTTGAGCAGCATGAAGTTGCCGGTGCCATAGGTGTTCTTGGACATGCCCGCGGTGAAGCACGCCTGGCCGAAGGTTGCGGCCTGCTGATCACCCAAGATGCCGGCGATCGGCACCCCGGCCAACGGACCCGCGGCGCGGCCATCGCCATACACCTGCGCCGAGGACCCGATCCGCGGCAGCATCGCGGTCGGGATGCGCAACTCGGCGGCGATCCGTTCGTCCCAGGCCAGCGTGCGCAAGTCCATAAGCATGGTCCGGGAGGCATTGGTGACATCGGTGGCGTGCACGCCGCCGTCCGGGCCGCCGGTCATATTCCACAGCACCCAGGTATCGATGGTGCCGAAGAGCAGATCCCCGGCCTCGGCCCGCTCCCGCGCCCCGGGGACATTGTCGAGGATCCAGGTCACCTTCGGGCCGGCGAAATAGGTGGCCAGGGGCAAACCACATACGGACTGGTATTTGTCCGCACCACCATCGGCGGCGAGGTCGGCGATGATCCGCGAGGTGCGGGTGTCCTGCCAGACGATCGCATTGTGCACCGGGCGGCCGGTATGCCGATCCCAGACCACCGCGGTCTCGCGCTGGTTGGTGATGCCCACCGCCGCGATGGTCCGGTGGTTGAGATTGCCCCGGGACAAGGCCAGGCCGACGACCTCGCGCACGTTGTCCCAGATCTCCATCGGGTCGTGCTCCACCCAACCGGCGCGGGGAAAGAGTTGCGCGTGCTCCTTCTGCCCCACGGAGTGGATCTGGCCCCCGCGGGTGAAGACGATCGCACGAGTGCTGGTGGTGCCCTGGTCGATCGCCAGGACGTAATCAGCCATGGTCCGCCCCGACCGGCTGCATGGGCGCGATATCCGCGGCCTGCGCGCGCACCTGCGCGGCGGCGGCGTCGTCCGGTTGTTGTGCCGCAGCGATCTCGGCCTCGGCGCGCTCGGTGTAGGCGCGGATCTCCGCGTGCTTGCGCTCTTCGTCCCAGCCCAGCATGACCGCGGCCAGGTCCGCGATCTCGGGCACCGCGGCCAATCCCTTGCGCGGCACCTCGTAGATGAGTCGAGTCCGACGCATCATCAGATCCTCGAGGTGGATCGCCCCCTCGTGGGTGCACGCATAGGCCACCTCGGCGCGCAGATAGGCCGGCGCCGCCTGCAGCGGCTGGGCCAGCCCGGGGTCACGATCGATGAGCTCGAGGACCTCCTCCATCAGCGAACCGTAGCGGTGCAGCAGGTGATCGCCCATGAGCTCGCTCCAGCCGAATTGGCGGCGCAGGGCCGGCATCCGGCGGCGCATCGCCGGCTCCCCAACGGCCCCCAGCAGCGGGATCTGCTCGGTGATGCTCGGCAATTGCGCCGCTCGCTCCCCGAGCGCGAAATCCACCGCATCCTTGGCCATCACCCGGTATGTCGTGAGCTTGCCCCCAGCGATCACCGTCAGGCCCGGTATGGGGCTGGCGACCGTATGCTCGCGGCTCACCTTCGCCGAGTCCGTGCCCTCCTTGGTGCCCGGCTGCAGCAGGGGGCGCAGGCCCGCATACCAACCGACGACATCGTCACGGGTGAGCTCGGTGGTGAGCACCGCATTGGCGTGCTGCAGGACGTAGTCGATATCCGCGGCGGTGGCCACCGGGTTCTTCGGGTCCAGTGGCCACGGAGTATCCGTGGTGCCGATGATCCAATACCGCGACCAGGGGATGAAGAAGAGCACCGACTTCTCGGTCTGCAGGAAGAGACCGGCGCTGCCGGGGATGCGCTCGCGCGGGATGACCAGGTGGATTCCTTTGGAGGCCAAGACATTCAGGCCGCCGTCAGTCTCGGCCAGGGTGTTGACGTCCTCGGTCCAGACGCCGGTGCAGTTGATGATCTGGTGGGCTCGGGCCCGCACCTGCCGACCGGATTCCAGGTCGACGAGCACGGCGCCATCGGCACGGCCATCGGCATCCTTGGTGATCTCCACGACCTGGACGCGCGCGGCCGCATGGGCGCCATAGGTGACCGCGGTGCGCGCCAGCGTGGCGACCAATCTGGCGTCATCGACGGTGGCGTCGTAGTACTTCACCGCCCCGATCGCGCTCTTGTGCCGCAGATCCGGGAACTGCTTGAGCAGGCCCTTGCGGGAGGTATGCCCGTGGATCGGCAAGGCCCGGCGCCCGGGCATGAGGTTGGCCAACAGGTCATAGAGGGTCACCCCGGCGCCGTAATAGGCGCGCTGCCAGAGCCGATGCTCCAGGGGGATGAGGAAGGGCATCGGCTTGACCAGGTGCGGGGCCAGGGTCTTGAGCAGCAGCCCCCGCTCGATCAGGGCCTCCTGGACCAGCTTCACGTCGAGCATCTGCAGATAGCGCAGCCCGCCATGCACCAGCTTGGTCGACCACTGCGAGGTACCGGAGGCCCAGTCCTGCGCTTCGACGAGCACCGTGGACAGGCCTCGAGTGGTGGCGTCGAGGGCCGCCCCGGCGCCGGTCACCCCGCCCCCGATCACCAGGACGTCGATCGGCTCACCCCCTTCGGCGCCGCTGGCGGCCAAGACCTCGAGGGCGTCCTGCCGGGTCTGTGCGCTCAAAGGGCGGGAATGCACGGCATACCTCCAGGGTCGGCAAGCCGCCGGGAGCGGGCTGCGCAGATGAATGGTTCCTATCTTCCGCCGAGCCTATTGCGCCGCCCCGCGGCCGCCGCCACGCCCGGGTGCTGGGTGGCAGCCGGCTCGTCTGGCGAGCCTCGGCGAGGCGTGAGAGTGTGCAGACACCGTCACACAATCTGAAGGGGAACAGATCGTCATGACCGTCATTTCCACCGTCCGGGTATGCGCCGCGGCCCTCGCCGTGAGCGTGACCTCAGCGGGGGTCGCCACCGCCAGCGCGGCCCCGCAGCCGGCACCGACTCCGGAGTCGCTCTCGCTAACCCCGCCCGGGGTGTCGCTGCCGGACAGTCTTGCGGGCCAGCGCATTCCGGCGCCGCAGGCTGCGCTCAACACGCTCGTCGCGGATGGCGCGGTGGGGGTTGTCGCCGCGATCAAGACCGGAACCCGCGAGCAGCGCTGGTCCGCCGGCGTCCGCCGCGTATGGACCGATCTGCCGGTGCGCCCGAACGCCAAGTTCCGGGTGGCCAGCAACACCAAGACCATGGTGGCCACCCTGGTCATGCAGCAGGTCGAGAAGGGTGCGTGGCACCTGGAGGACACCATCGATGAGATCGCGCCCGGGCTGGTCCCGGGCCACGGCTCGGTGACCATCGAGCAGTTGCTCAGCCACCGCTCGGGGATGCCCGATGGGGTGCTTGAGGCCATGGTCGCGAAGATGGACGGCCCCTTCGCCTGGGATGAGTACTTCCGCGTGCTCGGTGAGGACTACGCGGACCGGGAGATCATTGCCGGTGCGCTCTCGGTGCCCTGGCTCTTCCAGCCCGGCACCTCATACAGCTACTCCAACGCCGGCTACGTCGTGCTGGGTCAGTTGCTGCAGCGCGCCACGGGCAAGTCCCTGCCGACGCTCTTGGAGCAGCGGGTGTTCAAGCCCGCCGGCATGA
>CAKZIH010000264.1 GCA_936931335.1 uncultured Nostocoides sp.
TAGATGAGGAAGGCGCCGAAGATGTAGAAGACCCAGGCGAAGCGGTTGATCGCTGCCGCGCCGGCCCAGATGAATAGGCCGCGCAGGACGATGGCGATGATGATGCCCACCATCAGCGCGAACTGCTGAAGTCGCTCGGGGACGGCGAAGTTCGCCATGATCAGGATGAAGATGAAGAGGTTGTCCACGCTCAGGGAGTACTCGGTCAGCCAGCCGGCGAAGAACTCCCCGGACAGCTTCCCACCCTTGGTGGCCAAGAGCACCAGCCCGAACGCGACTGCCGCGCCGACGTAGACGCTCAGCGCAATGACGAGTTCCTTGGTCGACGGCCGGTGCGGGCTGCGCGCGATCCAGACGACGTCAAACAGCAGGATCGCGGCGGCGATCCCGATCGTCAGCCACCACCCCCACGCGGGGATATTGAGTTGCGCCGCATCGGCTGCGGGGAGCGCGAAGTTCATGAGTCGTCACCTTCGGGACAGAAGAGAGTTCGGTCCGAAGGTCTCTCCCGCCCACCTGTACGTGGACCGCCGCCCCGGGCCGGTATGGCCGTGATGACGAGGCTGGCGTGTCGGGATACTCCCCTTCGCAGAATCATTGTCGCAGGGCGACAGTGATTCTGCGACGTGGGCCCACCCTTGGCACGTAAACACCGCCGCAGGGCGACAGAGATTCTGCGAAGTGGGCCCATCCTTCGCCCGAAATCTAAGGCCGCTTGGACTTGGGGAGCTTGCTGACGACGAGGTCGTATGAGGTGTCGACGGCGTCGCGGATCTCCTCGTCGGGGATGGCGCCGCCGATGGTGAGACTGTTCCAACCGTTCCGGCCGACATACGGCATTACGACGGCGTCGTCGGGGTACTGCTGGAGCCACTCGTCGGCCTCGGCCCGGGTGCCGCATTTGACGCCGACGGTGGGGCCGCCGAGCCCGAAGACGAAGACCTTGTCGGCCACCTTGGCGACCAGGTCACCCGCCCAGGGCTCATCGGCATACGCGCCGGGCTTGCCGAGCGCATAGGTGCGGACCTCGTCCGGGGTCATGGCGGATCCTCTCCCTGGGCTATTTGGTCGCCTCGTGCATCTGGCGTAGTTCCTTCTTCAAATCTTTCAATTCATCTCGCAAGCGCGCGGCGACCTCGAACTTGAGCTCCGCCGCCGCCTGGTGCATCTGCTCGGTGAGCTCCTGGATGAGGTTGGCTAGATCACTGGCCGGCAGGCCCTTGATGGTCGCCACCTCGCCGGTGTCGGCGAGCATCGCGCCGCGCCCCCCGCGTCCGGAGCCTCGCACGCCCCGCGACTGGGTACGCCCGGAACCGAGCAGCGTCTCGGTGTCTGCATCTTCGCGGCTGATCAGGTCGGTGATATCAGCGATCTTCTTGCGCAGCGGGGTGGGGTCGATCCCGTGCTCCTTGTTGTAGGCGAGCTGCTTCTCCCGGCGCCGGCTCGTCTCCTCGATCGCCTCCTGCATCGAGGGGGTGACCGAATCGGCATACATGTGCACTTCGCCGGAGACATTTCGTGCCGCACGACCAATGGTCTGGATGAGCGAACGCGCCGAACGCAGGAAACCCTCCTTGTCCGCATCCAGGATGCTCACCAGCGAGACCTCGGGCAGGTCGAGGCCCTCACGCAGCAGGTTGATGCCGACCAGCACATCGAACTCGCCCAACCGCAGCTCGCGCAGCAACTCCACGCGCCGCAGGGTGTCCACCTCGGAGTGCAGATAGCGCACCCGGACCCCCTTTTCCAGCAGATAGTCGGTGAGGTCCTCGGCCATCTTCTTGGTCAGCGTGGTGACCAGCACCCGCTCGTCACGAGCAGCGCGCTGGTTGATCTGATCGAGCAGGTCGTCGATCTGGCCGCGCGTCGGCTTGAGGATGACCTCGGGATCCACCAGCCCGGTGGGGCGGATGACCTGCTCGACGTAGCCGTCGGCCTTAGCCAACTCGTACGCCCCAGGGGTCGCCGAGAGATAGACGGTCTGATCGATGCGCTCGAGGAACTCCTCCCACATCAGCGGCCGGTTGTCCATGGCGCTGGGCAGCCGGAAGCCATGATCGACCAAGGTGCGCTTGCGGGACATATCGCCCTCATACATCGCCCCGATCTGCGGGACCGTCTGGTGCGACTCGTCGAGAACCAGCAGGAAGTCCTCCGGGAAGTAGTCGAGCAGGCAGTTGGGGGCACTCCCCCGGGTGCGCCCGTCCATGTGCATCGAGTAGTTCTCGATGCCGCTACACGACCCGACCTGACGCATCATCTCGATGTCGTAGGTGGTGCGCATGCGTAACCGCTGCGCCTCCAGCATCTTGCCCTGCTTCTCGAAGAGCGCGAGCTGGTCAGCCAGCTCCAACTCGATGCCCCGGATCGCCCGCTCCAACCGCTCCGGGCCCGCGACATAGTGGGTGGCCGGAAAGACGTACATCTCCTGCTCCTCGCGGATTACCTCCCCGGTAAGGGGCTGCAACGTGTAGAGCCGCTCGATCTCGTCACCGAAGAACTCGATGCGGATCGCGTGCTCCTCATACACCGGGATGATCTCCACGGTGTCACCGCGCACCCGGAAGGTGCCACGGGTGAAGGCCAGGTCGTTGCGCGTGTACTGCATGGTGACGAATTTGTGCAGCAGCTCCTCGCGCTCGATCCGCTCGCCCACGCGCAGCGTGACCATGCGATCGACATACTCCTGCGGGGTGCCGAGACCGTAGATGCACGAGACGGAGGCGACGACCACGACGTCGCGGCGGGTGAGCAGGGAGTTGGTGGCGCTGTGGCGCAGCCGCTCGACCTCCTCATTGATCGAGGAGTCCTTCTCGATATAGGTATCGGTCTGGGGCACGTAGGCCTCGGGCTGGTAGTAGTCGTAATAAGAGACGAAGTACTCCACCGCGTTATTGGGCAGCAGCTCGCGGAACTCGTTGGCGAGCTGCGCGGCAAGGGTCTTGTTGGGTGCCATCACCAGGGTCGGCCTCTGGACCTGTTCGATGAGCCACGCGGTGGTCGCCGACTTGCCGGTCCCGGTGGCGCCGAGGAGCACGACGTCCTGCTCCCCCGCCTTGACCCGGCGCGTCAGGTCGGCAATCGCGGTCGGCTGGTCGCCGCTCGGCTGGAACTCGGAGACCACCTGGAAGGGGGCGACCCGCCGAGTGAGGGAGGTTGTCGGACGCATGCGATAACCGTATGACGTGCCACTGACAACCCCCGCCCGCAGTCTGGTCGCGGCGGGCCCGTCAGGCCTGCAACACCCGACGGGCGAGCGCGAGGTGCTCCGGCACGAGGGTGAACCAGGCCCACTGCCCCCGTCGTTCTCGGGTCAATACGCCGGCATCCACGAGTGTCTTGAGGTGGTGGCTCACCGTCGGCTGCGCCAGTCCCAAGGCGGCGGGGAGATCACATGCGCAGACCTCCTGGCGAGGTGAGGAGCGCACGATACCCAGGATCTGCAAGCGCACTGGATCGGCAACTGCCTTGAGCAGCCGGGCAATGACCTCGGCATCCTCCCGAGAAATCAGGCCCCCACTGTCGCCGGCGCAGCATCGCTGGACGACTTGCGCCAAGGGCGCGGGGAAAGCGACATCGAGAAGGGCGACATCGGGCACACTCACCACGGAGCCATATTGACATCTATCGATGTGTTCCGCCAAGGTTTCCATATCGACGTTCGTCGATATCCACGAGAGAGGAACCACCATGAGCCGTGTGCAGCTCGCTTTGAACGTCCACGACCTCGAGGCGTCCGTCACCTTCTACTCGACCCTCTTCGGCGTCGAGCCGCACAAGCGCCGGCCTGGTTACGCGAACTTCGCGATCAGCGAGCCGCCGCTCAAGCTGGTGCTGATCGAGACCGACGAGGCAACCCGGGGCAATGGTCCGCACGGGGCGCTGAACCACCTCGGCGTCGAGGTCGAGAACGGGGAACTCGTGGAGGCGGCACGGACCCGGCTGGCCGATGGGGGGCTGGCCACCTTCGACGAGAACGACACGACCTGCTGCTATGCGCTGCAGGACAAGGTGTGGGTCAATGACCCGGCGGGAGCCCCCTGGGAGATCTATGTCGTCAAGGACGAGAATCCGGCCAACGCCCAGCCGGCAACGAGCTCCCTGCCCGTCCTCGAGGCGTCCTCCCCGTGCTGCCCGCCCGCAGCCGACCGTGCCTGACCGGGGCCGCCGGGCCGGCCCCGGGCTCGCCTAAGCTCGCTGGGTGATCCCTCGGGCCTTCCTCGTTGCGGCCGGCGCCCTGATCCTTTGCCGGCCGTGTGGTGCGCCGTCGTGAGCGGTGTGGAACCCCTGCCCGCAGACGAGGTACGAGCGCCATACGACCCGATGCCGCACGGTCCCCAGGAAGTCGGGCTCGGCCCGTGGGCCGGCGACTGGCCGAGCGGGCCGGGCAGCGAGGTCTATGACGAGGAACTGCTGCGCGACGGGGATCGGCGCAATGTCGTCGATCGCTACCGCTACTGGCGGATGGACGCGATCGTCGCGGATCTGGACACCCGGCGCCATGGCTTCCATGTGGCGATCGAGAACTGGCAGCACGATTTCAACATCGGGACCATCGTGCGCACCGCCAACGCCTTCCTGGCCGCCGAGGTGCACATCGTCGGCAACCGGCGCTGGAACCGGCGCGGGGCGATGGTCACCGATCGCTACCAGCACCTGCGCTATCACGAGGACGCGAGCGCGCTGGCCGCCTATCTTGCCGAGCGCGAGGTGCCGTTATGGGGGGTGGACAATCTGCCCGGATCGCTGCACCTGGAGGATGCCGCACTGCCGTCGGCGGTGTGTTTCCTCTTCGGTCAGGAGGGTCCGGGGCTGAGCGCCGCGGCTCGGGAAGCCTGCGCCGCGACCTTCGCGATCGCCCAGTTCGGGTCCACCCGCTCGATCAATGCCTCGATCGCCGCCGGGATCGCCATGCACTCCTGGGTATGCCAGCACGCCGACCTGGAGGCGGCCTGGCGTGGCTGACTTCCCCGCGCAGGCCCATGACGCAGCCCCGCCGCTCGCCGAACTGCTCGACCGGCTGTCTGTGGTGCGCATCCCCATGCGGGTGCGCTTCCGTGGCATCGACGTGCGCGAGGTGGCGCTGATCGAGGGCCCGGCCGGCTGGGGCGAGTTCGGGGCGTTCCTGGAATATCCGCCCGCGGAGGCCGCCCGGTGGTTGGCGGCAGCGATCGAGAGCGCGTATGTCGGCTGGCCCGCCCCGGTGCGTGCCATGGTCCCGGTCAATGCCACCGTCCCGGCCGTGACCGCCGACCGGGTGGCCCAGGTGTTGGCGCGCTTCGCGGGGTGCACCACGGCCAAGGTCAAGGTCGCCGAACCCGGGCAGTCGCTCGCCGACGACCTGGCCCGCGTCGCCGCGGTCCGCGACGCGCTGGGACCAGGTGGCCGGATCCGGGTGGACGCCAACGGCGGCTGGGATGTGCGGCAGGCGACGGATGCGCTGAGCCGGCTCGCGGCATGCGGGCTGGAGTATGCCGAACAACCATGTGCCACCGTGCCGGAGCTGCGCGAGCTGCGGATTGCGTTGGCGCGCAACGGGATCAACATACCGGTTGCCGCCGACGAATCGATCCGCAAGGCGCAAGATCCCCTGCGGGTGGTGCGCGAACAGGCCGCCGATCTGATCGTGGTGAAGGTAGCCCCGCTCGGCGGGGTGCGGGCCGCGCTGCGGATCGTGGCCGAATGCGGGCTGCCGGCGGTCGTTTCGTCCGCCCTGGACACCTCCGTCGGGATCGCCGCCGGCGTGGCGTTGGCCGCCGCCCTGCCCAATCTGGACCATGCCTGCGGCCTGGGCACCCTGCACCTCATGGCGGGCGATGTGTCCGCGACGCCCCTCCTCTCCCGTGACGGCGCCCTGAGCCCAGGCCCGGCCCGCGTCGACCCGGACTTGCTGTCCTGGTATGCCGCCCCACCGGACCGGGTGCACTGGTGGCGCGAGCGGGTCACCGCCTGCGCGGCATACCTCTAACTCCCCGGCCGCGGCCCTTTTCCCATATTCCTGCGGATTCCGACTCGGCACGTTATAGTCCGTTGTGGCCGCGCGAGGGGTGCGGCTTCATGAATCGGGTCGGGGGACCCGAGGGGGCCAACAATGAAGAGACTCATGTCCGGCTGCCTGCTGGCGTTGTCCGCGCCGGCGCTGGGCGGCTTGCACCTTGCCGCGGCCGACGCCGCAGCCGGTGTCTACACCACCGTGTCCGGAAAGGTCGTCTACCGCGACGTCAAGGGCAAAGCGCATCCGGCCCGCAGCGTCGTCGTCGACCTACGTGACCAGGACGGCACGACCGGGGGAACGTTGCTGGCCTCGATCATCACGGATGCGAACGGCCGATTCCTTTTGCGCGCCAGCACAAAACGCAGCAACAAGAAGGCGCGAATGCTCTATGTGGAGGCATCGGCGACCAGCGGTCAATTTCTTGTCACAACCGACACCACGAAGCATTCGATATACACCATGCGCAGCGCCGCCCGTAAGGCCACAGGTCAGGCCCAATCCGTCACGGTCCGCCCCGCTGCGTCTGCCGCAACCGTGAATGGGGCGTTCGCCATTGCCGACGCCATGGTCACGGGCACCGCCCTGAAAAAGGCCTTGGGCGTAACTGGGACTGCCCCAGCCATGCAGCCGGTGCGCTACCCCGCGACCCGCACGGCATATCGGCACCCGGAGGTGCTGATCGCCGCCGACGACGCCTACGACTGGGATGTGATCCTGCACGAGTACGGCCACCACTTGGAAGGAATCCAACTCATCGAGGCCACGGGCTACGGTGAGAATCATACGTGGACGGAGTCGATGGACGACACCTTCCCCAAAGGCAAGGCCGGAGCCATCGCCTGGCGCGAGGGATTGGCCAGCTACCTCAGCGTCGCCGGTCAGCGCCACCTCGGCGTGGCTGCGCTGGGTATCCCGGGCGCGGGCGACACCACTTACGACGACGACAACACGCTTATCAACATTTATTCGTCGGCGGGCCTAGTGAGTCTCGGCGAGGCGAATGAGCTATCCATCGCCCGGACCCTCGCGAAACTGGATGAGATGGCCGGCATATCGGCCGTTGTCGGCGCCCTGAAGAAGGACCGGGAGAACCTCTTCACCCGGGCCTTGCCGGGGCTCCTTGATGCTGTGGGCGCGGCGAGATTCGATGACACCAATGCCGATCCTGCGGCCCTGCGCACCAGCGATACTGCGGCATGTCACCTCGAGAACAATGCGATCAGCCCCTTCCTATTCAACCCGACTATCGAGTCCGTCCTCACGGAGGACAAGCCGCCGACACTGGAGTGGGAACCGGGGGGTGGCGGAGCCAAATACCGGCTGAATGAGTTCACGGTGCAGTTCTGGACGAGCAACTTCGACACCAAGCTGTATGAGAGCTCTCCGATATCCAGCACCACCTGGACACCCAGCGAGGCCGAATGGGCCCAGATCTACCACGCCACAGATCAGGCGGGACAGTCACCGAACCGTATGCGCATTGTGATCAAGGGCAAGAATCTCTCCGCCCCCATCACCGGACCCTATAAAGGCTGCAGTGTCGAATTCCGCAAGGCCGAGATCACGGTCGAGCCGGCCTGGGATGACCACATCCGGCCGCAGGCCTTCGGCACGTGCGCGACCTTTGAGAATTACAACTATCTTAGGGGCGCCGACCGGGTGCGCGTCGCCGGGCGCGGTTGGCGGCCGAGCACGGCATACACGGTGTCGCTGGAGCGCAACGAGGGAGACCACGACCCGGTCCACTTGGGTTCCCTGACCACCGACGCCGACGGTGCCACCGAGGATCAATTCTTCGATGTCCCCGCAATGCCCGGCGGCCGATGGCAGTTGGTGGCTGAGGCCGGCGGCGAGCGAATCACCGAGCGGGTGCAGGTCGTGGTCTATCGATGCCTCATCTATACCGATGGCGATGTGGCCAACACCCAGGACGTTGTGAGCTGGGGCGGAATGGGGGCGGCGCCCGCCGCCACGGTGCTCGAGAACTACTACCCCGTCCCGCTTCAAGCCCGCGCCACCGCGAGCAGTGAAGGGGACTTTGAAGGCTCGCCGTATACGGTCCCCTGCGTCAACGGCACCGTGACCGCGTGGGTGACCGTGCCCAACCTCGACGGCGACGTCGTAATGGACGCCACCCGGCCCTGCGGCGGCCCACGGATGAGCAGTCAGCCACAGACGCAACGGTCCAGCTCGGCGGGTTTGGTGACCCTCCGCCGCTGAGACCGAGCCCGCTAGGCCACGGGCCGCAGAGCGATGGTGGCCGGCCAGGCCGGGTCGCTGTGACCGAACGTCAGGTATCCCGCCGCCTGCCCCAGACCGGGCAGCGGCGGGAAGCCGGCCCCAACCATCCGCTCGGCCACGGACACGGCATCGATCGGTGCGGCGCCGGTCAACTCCACCCTCCGCTCCTGCCGCGATTCCCTGCCCGCCGGCGGGCCGACGTGGGCGCCTGTGCCGAGAGCTCTCACGACCCGGGCGGCCAGGCGCTGGCGCTGTCCGGCCCGATGGACGCCCGCCGCCCCCAAGGCGTCTTGCAAGCGGCGCGCGGTGTCGCCATCAGCGGCGGGCCGGGCGGCCACGAGATTGTCGCGGAAGGGGGCAATGCGCGTTTGCCAGAGGTCGGCGGCCGCGCCCTCCAGGTCGGCCGGTGAGCCGGAATTGTCCAGCAGCACATCGGCGGCGGCCCGCCGGTCGGCATCGCTGGCCTGGGCCGCGATGCGGCGCCGGGCATCGGCGGCGTCCAGGCCGCGGTGCGCCACCAGCCGACGGACCCGGGTCTCCGCGCCCACGAGCACGGCCACCACGAGGTGGTATTCCGCGCCCATCCGCTTCTCCACGAGCAGGGGCATATCGTGCACCGCCACCTCGCCGGCGGGCACAGCGGCGAACTGCCGGTCCGCCTCGGCCCAGATCAACGGGTGGGTGATCGCCTCCAGGGCGGCCAGCCGGGCTGGGTCGGCGAAGACGATGGCCGCCAGCGCGGCCCGGTCCAACTCTCCGCAGTCACCTATGAGCTGCGCCCCGAATTGCTCCGCGACCGCGGTCAGTCCTGGGGTCCCCGGTTCCAGCACCTGACGAGCGATCCTGTCGGCATCGATGACGTGCGCGCCCAGGCCGGCGAATACCCGCGCCACGGTCGATTTCCCGGAGCCGATCCCTCCGGTCACCCCCACCCGCAGCATGACGAGCACCATAGCTTGGGGGACTGGCGAGGCAGCGCCCGGCGGTGGCAGACTCACTGGGTCCTCGCGCCCTCAACTGCCGGCGACGGTGCGGCCTGTCTCGGGCCCCCGCCTGGCATCGCGGGCCAGATCGAGCAATCGGAGAAGCCATCACGATGTCCCGTACCGTGACCCTAGCCACCCTCGCCGGCCTCGCCACCGTGGCGACCGGACTTGGCGCCACCGCGGCAGCCGGTGCCCCCACCCCCGCCTCGGCTGCCGCCCCGGGAGCGGCGCGCGGACCGCAGGCCGCTACCCAGGCGGCGAACCCCGGCATGCTCACCCTGCTTTTCGGCCGCACCCAGTGGGTCTCCGCCGACAAGCAGTGCGACCCGCTGCCCAACACCGTGACCCTCGGACGGGTCGCCGTCCTGATGAAGGAGCGGGGAGTGAGCGGGGTGGGGAATGTCGTGGTCAAGCGCCAGGGCAACCACCAGTCCTGCTTCTCCAACTATGTGGTCAGCCCGTCGTGGAACGACCTCACCCAGTTGCGCACCCAGTTCGGCTGGACCTTCACCAGCGCGGGCATGACCTACGCCAATATGAAGAACTTGACCCCGACCGAACAGCACGCCGAGGCCTGCGGCTCGGTCGGCGCGCTGGCTCGTCGCGGTCATACCCGCGCCTGGGGCCTGTTCGCCTACCCCAACAACCAGTTCACCGAAAAGATCCAGTCCCAGGTCGTCAAGAAGTGCTTCGCCTTTGGCCGCGTCTATCGCGACTCCTGGACCACCCAGGCCGAGGGCACCAAGTGGCCCAACTTCCAGAGCACCGTCTCCGTCAATGGGGGCACCTGCAATGACACGTCGCTGCCGTGCGCGACAGGAGTCGCCAACCAGCGGTATATGACCCCCGCCGAGCTCATCCCCAAGGTGCGCGTCCCCGGCGGCGCCTGGTCGACGGTGCAGTTCTATCGCTTCGTCACCGGCACCAGCGCCCCCGGGACGGCCATGCAGTGGAACTGCACCGGCCCGGAGTCCGCGCACTGGACCAGCGACGCGGAGATCTACTGCATCCGCGACTTCCTGCGCGTCGTCGACGCCATCCCCGACACGGTCAAGGTCACCGACCCGGCGACCGTCGCCGAAACCTGGGGCGTGCACCCCTCCAACTGAGGCTCACGACATACGGCAAAGCCCCGGTCACCACGAGGGTGACCGGGGCTTTGCCGTATGCGGTATGCCGCGGGATCAGTTCCCGGTGAGCTTCTCCCGCAGGGCGGCGAGCGCCTCGTCCGACGCGAGGGTGCCCTCGGCGACCGGGGCGGCCTCTTCGCCGGTGGTGGAGGAGTAGGAGGTCGGGACCTCGCCCGCCGCCTCGCCGGCCTCGGCGTCCGCCTTGGCGGCCGTCTCGACCTGGGCGCGGTGGGCTTCCCAGCGGGCGTACGCCTCGGCGTACTGCTTCTCCCACGCCTCACGCTGCTTCTCGTAACCCTCGAGCCAGGCGTTGGTCTCGGAGTCGAAGCCCTCGGGGTACTTGTAGTTGCCCTCTTCGTCGTACTCCGCGGCCATGCCGTAGAGGGTCGGGTCGAACTCGACCTGACCGGCGCCGTCCTCATTGGCCTGCTTCAGCGAGAGGCTGATGCGACGACGCTCGAGGTCGATGTCGATGACCTTGACGAAGATGTCGGTCCCCACGGTGACGACCTGCTCCGGCAGCTCCACGTGGCGCTCGGCCAGCTCGGAGATGTGGAC
>CAKZIH010000265.1 GCA_936931335.1 uncultured Nostocoides sp.
AGTCGGCCGCCTGGATGAGCTTGAGCAGGATGTTCTCGACGTCCTCGCCGACATACCCGGCCTCGGTCAGCGCGGTGGCATCGGCGATGGCGAAGGGGACATTGAGCATCTTGGCCAGGGTCTGGGCCAGATAGGTCTTGCCGCAGCCGGTGGGGCCGATGAGCAGGATGTTGGACTTGGCAATCTCCACCGAGTTGGCGTCGCGCTTGGTGCCCTCGCCGGCCTGGATCCGCTTGTAGTGGTTGTAGACCGCGACCGCGAGCGCCTTCTTGGCGGGCTCCTGGCCGATGATGTAGGTCTGCAGGAAGTCGAAGATCTCCCGGGGCTTGGGCAACTCCTCCAGCCCGAGGCTGCTGGACTCGGCCAACTCCTCCTCGATGATCTCGTTGCACAGGTCGATGCACTCGTCGCAGATGTATACCGCCGGCCCGGCGATCAGCTTCTTGACCTGCTTCTGGCTCTTGCCGCAGAAGTTGCATTTGAGCAGGTCGCTGTTGTCGCCCGCACGCGCCATCTCGTTCCGACCTGCCCTTCCTGCTGCGTCCGGACGACGTATGCCGCCCTCACGCGCTCGAACCTACCCGGGCCCGCTGTGCGCTACCGACATTGAAACCCAGATGTCGCCGTGGCGCGCACCCTTTCCGCTCACAGCGAAATCCCGCCTCAGGTGCCGGCGTGGGCGATCTGGGTGAGCTCGCGCCACACCAGCGCCAGGGTGATCCCGGCGCCGATCCCGGCGAACCAGAAGGGCGCGGTCAGCCCCCAATTCTCGGCGATGACCCCACCGAGCAGTTGGCCGATCACCAAGCCGCCGATCAGGGCCACCAGATAGACGGCGGAAACCCTTCCCTGGAACTCCTGAGGCACGGCGCGCTGGCGCACCGCCGACGACAGCGTCCCCCAGACGAAGGCATAGGCACCAAAGATCAGCATGATCACGATGGCCACGGCGCCATTGCTGGTCAGGGCTAGCGCGAAGTGGGTAGCCACCTCCAGCGTCAGGCACACCCGCATCAGGGTGGCGAGCGCGAACCGCCGCTCCAGCCAGCCGTATGCCGCGGTGCTCACCACCCCGCCCACGGCGCTGGCCGTGCTCAGTAGGCCGAGGCCCAGCTCCCCCATGTGCAGATGGTCCAGGGGGTAGAGCACGAGCACGGACCACCCCGCTCCCCAGGTGATATTGAAGACCAGGATGACCAGCGCCAGCGTGCGCACCGGCGCATTGCGCCGCACCCAGCGCAGCCCCTCGGCGGTGTTCGTCAGGCGCTGCAGCCCGGTGCCGTCCATCCTGATGGTGAACAGGTCGAGTTGCTGGCCCACCTGCTTCGAGAAGACCATGCGGCTGCCGTCCGTGGTGATGTCTTCCCCGTCCGCCAACCCGGGATTGGCCATCAGTCGGCCCTTGTCGGTGCCATCCGGCCGGGATGGAGTAGATCGCCGATGACGTGGCCAGCCCACGCCGCGCCGGAAAATGGCGAAATCGCCGCTGCGACCCCCGACACACCAACGCACCGCCCGGCCGGGTGGCCGAGCGGTGCGTCATACCTGCGGGGGTCAGTCCTCGAATGAGGCCTTGCGCGAGGCGAGCACCTCATCGATTAGGCCATATTCCTTGGCCTCCTGCGCGGAGAGGATCTTGTCGCGCTCGATGTCGCGGCGCACCTGTTCGGGGGTGCGACCGGAGTGCTTGGCCCAGGTCTCCTCGAGCCATTCGCGCATGCGCAGCACCTCGTTGGCCTGGATCTCCAGGTCAGAGGCCATGCCACCGGTGCCCTCCATCGCGGGCTGGTGGATGAGAATGCGGGCATTCGGCAGCGCGAACCGCTTGCCGGGGGCGCCGGCGCCCAGGAGCACCGCGGCGGCCGAGGCGGCCTGGCCGATGACGAAGGTCTGCACATCGGGGCGGATGTACTGCATGGTGTCGTAGATCGCGGTCATCGCCGTGAACGAGCCACCAGGGCTGTTGATGTACATCAGGATGTCGCGGTCCGGGTCCAGGCTCTCCAGCACGATGAGCTGGGCGATGATGTCGTCCGCGCTCGCGTCGTCGACCTGCACGC
>CAKZIH010000266.1 GCA_936931335.1 uncultured Nostocoides sp.
GCCTAACCACAACAAGGAGAACGCAGCGCTACACCACTACCAGGGACTTGACCCGGTAAGGAGCGATTTCCGCGGCCCCTGCTGCACCCCAAAGGGTGGAATTCGGCCGGAGTGAGCAGGTCGCGAGGCGCTAACTCCCTATCTCGCGCGATCCCTGCCTAACGTTCTTGGGGATAGGCACTTTCGGCCCGCCTCGCGGCGGGCCGAATGCCGGGCATCCCCGGCCAGCCAGGACCTAGTCACCAAGAGAGGGACCACTATGTCCGACACACCGTTCGACCAGACCGCCATTCCGCCCACCGGCAAGGACGCCACCCGCGGCGGCCAGCCGGCGCAGGGTCAGGGAGCGCAGGGCCAGACCACGCAGGGTCAGACCGCGCAGGGCGGCCAGACCCCCCGGGCCACCCAGCCCGCGCAGGCCCCGCGCACCGGCCAGGCGGCCCAGACCGGCCAGCCCGCGCGCACCGCCAAGACCACCCAGGCTCCGGCCCAGGCGACCAGCCAGCCCACCGGCCAGGGCGCCAAAGCCGCCGCGGACACCGCCAAGGACGAGGCCAAGAGCGTCGCCCAGGACGCGAGCGAGAGCGGCAAGGCCGTCGCCTCCACCGCCAAGGATGAGGCGCAGCAGGTCGTCGGCGAGGCCAAGAACCACGCCCAGGACCTCTTCCACCAGGCCCGCTCCGAGGTGAGCACCCAGGCCGCCACCCAGCAGGAGCGCGCCGCCGGCCTGCTCCGCTCGGTCTCCGGCGAACTCGGCGACATGGGCAACAACGCCCAGACCGGAATGGCCTCTGGCCTGGTCAACCAGGCCGCCGGTCAACTCGACCAGGTCGCCGGCTGGCTGGAGAACCGTGAGCCGGCCGAGCTGCTCGAGGACGTCAAGCGCTACGCCCGCCGCAACCCCGGCACCTTCCTGGCGATCGCTGGCCTCGTCGGCTTCGTCGGTGGCCGCGTCACCCGCAGCCTGCAGGCGCAGGCCGGCGATGACAATGACGACCGCTCCGCATACCGGGCCCGCCCGGTGACCAGCCACCAGGTCGGCACCCAGCACGTGCAGAGCGTGGCCCCGGCATACGGCGGCGGCGAGCGCACCGCGGCCCCGCAGACCGGTGGCCCGACCGCGCCGGCCCAGCCGGCCGCGCCGCGCGTCTCCGGCACCACCGGTACCACCGGCCTGGGGACCGAGGGTCGTCGCTGATGAGTTCTCCGTTCGACCAGTACGACGCGAGCGCGCCGGATCCGCGCGGCGCTACGGCCGCCCAGCCGGAGCAGCGGCAGCCTGCCGCCCCCGGCGAGGTGCGCCCCGCCGAGCAGATCGAGGGCGCGCACGACACCTACGACAAGGGTGAGGTCAGCTCGATCGGCGCCATCCTCGGTGCCGTGGCCGGTGACGTCTCCACGCTGATGCAGCAGGAAGTCGCTCTCGCCAAGGCCGAGATCCGTCAGTCGGCGCAGAATGCCGGCAAGGGCGCGGGCATGCTCGCCGGCGCCGGCGTGGCCGGTCACCTTGCGCTCATCTTCCTGTCGATCGCCCTGTGGTGGGGACTCGGCTCGTGGATGGACAACTTCGGGGTTGCGGCGCTGATCGTCGGGATCCTCTGGGCCGTCATCGCTGCCGCCCTGGCGGCGAAGGGCCGGTCCGAACTCAAGCAAGTCAACGGAGTGCCGCGCACGATGGAGACCGCCAAGAAGGTCCCGGATGCGCTCAAGGGAAATGAGGACCACCGATGAGCAACACCTCTCAGCCGATCAACAGCAATGACCCCGATGAGCTGCGTCGCCAGATCGAGCAGACCCGGGAGAACCTGAGCCAGAACGTCAACGCCCTCGGCGAGGCCGTCGACCCCTCCGCGGTCGCCAAGCGCCAGGTCGAGAAGGTCCAGGACAAGGTCGTCGGCGCCGGCCGGGGCCTGAAGGAGAAGGTCATGGGCAGCGACAACGACTATGACGGCAACGACGGCATCGCGGCCAAGTTCAGCGACGCCGGTGACAAGGTCGGCGACGCCGCCGAGTCCGCCAAGGACGCGGTGGGCAATGCGCCGGCCGCCGCCAAGCGCAAGGCCCAGGGCAACCCGCTGGCCGCCGGTCTTGTCGCCCTCGGCGCCGGCTGGCTGCTCGGCTCCCTGCTGCCGGCTTCGCAGAAGGAGCAGCAGCTCACCGAGTCCGCCAAGGAGACCATCCAGGAGAAGGGCCAGCCCCTCCTGGACGAGGTCAAGTCGGCAGCCCAGGATGTCGCGGAAAACCTCAAGGAGCCCGCGCAGCAGGCCGCGGCCTCGCTGAAGGAGAGCGCCCAGGAGAGCGTCGAGAAGGTCAAGTCCGAGGGACAGGACGCGGCCCAGACGGTCAAGGAGAGCGCTCAGGACTCCAAGGAGACCGTTCAGCAGCAGCAGCGCCGCAGCTGAAGCTCGCTCGACCAAGGTTGGCTTGACGGCGGGAGCGCCTCGCAGGTCTGAACCGGACGAAGGGCCCGCACCGGTTGGTGCGGGCCCTTCGTCTTATCTCGACAGGGCTCAGCGGGTGGCGAGCCAATCGTTGCGGGCTTCCACGATGGTGTCGGTGTAGTCGGTGAACAGCCCGTCAACCCCGGCGTCCAGGAATGCGCGCGCCTCGGCGAAGGAGTCGCCCTTGGCGTTGGGATCGCTGCCGCGCCACCAGTTCTTGGCCATGAACTGGTTCTCGTCGCGCAGGGTCCACACATGCACCCGCAGGCCGGCGCGGTGGGCATCGCGAACCACGGTGGTCGGTGGCAGGGCGTTCCCGGCGGCGTCCTTGGGGATCACCAGCCACTTGTTGGCACCGAGGCCGTCGGCGTAGCCGGCGATCTTGGCCAGCCCCGCGGGGGTGACCATCTCGGCATACGTAATCGGCGTGCCGGCGGCGAACTGGTCATACGGGCCCAGGGTGTCGTTGACCAGCTGCACCAGGCGCACCGGCGTCTTGGTGTTGAGTTCGCGCAGGTTGTTGATCTCGAAGGACTGGATGAACACCTTGGCGTTCGCCGAGTTCATGCCATGCCGCTTGAGGGTGGCGACCAGCGGCTCCTCCAGGGACTTGCCGATGGAGTCGAAGTAGGTGGGGTGCTTGGTCTCCGGGTAGACCCCGATCCGCCGGCCCACACGCTTGGACTCGCTTTGGGCGAGGCTGAGGACCTCGTCGAAGGTCGGGATCTGGTACTTGCCGTCATAGCGGGTGTTGTCCGGGCGCACATCGGGCAGGCGCTCCTTGGCGCGCAGGGTGCGCAGTTCGGCCAGGGTGAAGTCCTCGGTGAACCAGCCGGTGATCGCCACGGTGTCGATGATCTTGGTGGTGCGGCGATCGGCGAACTCGGGGTGATCGGCCACATTGGTGGTGCCGCTGATCTCGTTCTCGTGGCGGGCCACCAGGACTCCGTCCTTGGTGGAGACCAGGTCGGGTTCGATGTAGTCGGCGCCCATAGCGATGGCCAGCCGGTATGCCGCGAGCGTGTGCTCGGGGCGGTAACCGGAGGCGCCGCGGTGCGCGATGACGATGGGATCGGCGGCATGGGCAGGCGCTTGTGCAAGGCAGGCGGTGACAACAATGGCCGCCATGCCGGCGGCGATGAGCGCCGAGCCCAGCACCGATCCCACCTGGCGGATGGCGTTGTTGACGCCCGATCCCGCTCCTGCGACGTCGAGGCGCAGGTCATGGGTGGTGGTCAAGGACACCGGACTCCACACGA
>CAKZIH010000267.1 GCA_936931335.1 uncultured Nostocoides sp.
TGTCGGCCTGGCGCCATACGGTCTCGGACTGGGGCTCGACGCCCTCTTTGCCGTCGAAGACGGCGACGGCGCCGTCGAGCACGCGCAGCGAGCGCTCCACCTCTACGGTGAAGTCGACGTGGCCGGGGGTGTCGATGATGTTGATCTGGTTGTTGTTCCAGAAGCTGGTCACCGCAGCGGAGGTGATGGTGATACCCCGCTCCTTCTCCTGCTCCATCCAGTCGGTGGTCGAGGCACCGTCGTGGGTCTCACCGATCTTGTGATTGCGACCGGTGTAGAAGAGGATGCGCTCCGTCGTCGTGGTCTTGCCGGCGTCGATGTGCGCCATGATGCCGATATTGCGGACCTTGGTGAGGTCCGTCAGGACGTCCTGTGCCACTGGGTTTATCTCATCTCGCTTCGTGCGGAAATACATCCATTGCGTAAGTCATGCGTGGGCTTGCGCCCGAGGCCGTATGCCGGGTCCGTGGCGGACCCGACATACGAGCCGGCCGGGGTCACCAGCGGTAGTGCGCGAAGGCCTTGTTGGACTCGGCCATCTTGTGGGTGTCCTCACGGCGCTTGACAGCGGCGCCCAGGCCATTGGAAGCGTCGAGGATCTCGTTCATCAGGCGCTCGGTCATGGTCTTCTCACGGCGCTGCCGCGAGTAACCCACGAGCCAGCGCAGGGACAGGGTGGTCGCTCGGTTGGGCTTGACCTCCACCGGCACCTGGTAGGTCGCACCACCGACGCGGCGGGACTTGACCTCCAGGGAGGGGCGGACGTTGTCGAGCGCGCGCTTGAGCGTCTGCACCGGGTCGGTGCCGGTCTTGTCGCGCACGCCTTCGAGGGCGCCGTAGACGATGTTCTCGGCGATGGACTTCTTGCCGTCGACCAGGATCTTGTTGACCAGCTGGGTCACCAGGGTGCTGCTGTAGACCGGGTCGACGACCAGGGGGCGCTTGGGGGCGGGACCTTTACGAGGCATTACTTCTTCTCCTTCTTGGCGCCGTAGCGGCTGCGGGCCTGCTGGCG